>JAQGPD010000239.1 GCA_028293305.1 Verrucomicrobiales bacterium
GGCCCCATGACCTTGGTCCTGGAGCGCACGCCGGATATCCTCGGCTCCGTCCGCGCGGCCGGGTTTTCCGGAGTGCTGGTCGGATTCGCGGCGGAAACGGAAAACCTGCTCGCCAATGCCTTGGACAAATGCCGCCGGAAAAACTGCAACTTCATCGCCGCCAACGACGTGAGTCAGGCAGGCACGGGCTTCGATTCGGATGAAAACGAGCTGCAGCTTGTTTTTCCGCACGGCACGGTGCGCCCGCTGCCCCGGGCGCCGAAATCAGTTCTGGCGGAAATTCTCGTTGGCGTCTGCACCGAACTCATGGTCCCCTCCACGCCATGAGTCCGCACGTTTCCCCTTACCTCCCCGCCGCCATCGATGCCGCCCGCCAGGCCGGCGCCCTCATCAAGGCCAACTACGGCACGGACCTCGGCGTCAATGAAACCCTGCAATACGACCTCAAGCTGGAGCTCGATGTCCGCTCCCAGGAACTCATCACCGGCATTCTCCTGGCCGCTTTTCCGGGCCATGCCATCTACGGCGAGGAAGGCCTCGCCGGGGACCAATCCAGTGACTTCCATTGGATCGTGGACCCCATCGATGGCACGGTGAATTACTTCTACGGCATCCCCCACTTCTGCGTCAGCATCGCCCTGCGTCAGGGCGCGGACCTGTTGATCGGCGTGATTTACGACCCCATGATGGACGAGCTTTTTGTCGCGGAAAAAGGCGGCACGCCCACCCTGAATGGCAAGCCTATCAAAGTCAGCCAACGCGCCAACCTGGCCGAAGCCATGATCACCGTGGGCTTCAGCAAAAACAAGGAATCCATCGACGCCGGCATGCGCCGCTTCGGCCGTCTCCTCACCCAGGTCCGCAAAACCCGCATGCTCGGCAGCGCCGCCCTCGGCATGGCCTACGTCGCCTGCGGCCGCCTCGACGCCTACATCGAGGAAGTCATCAGCCTCTGGGATGTCGCCGCCGGCATCCTCCTCGTCGAAACCGCCGGAGGCCGCGCCCCCCTCTACATCAAAGACAAAGCCGCCGAAAAATACTCCATGTGCTGCAGCAACGGATTGTTGCCATTGGCGGACGTGGAAGTCGAAATGGGTGGTTAGAGGGAAGTTTTCAGTTTTTCAGTTTTCAGTTTTCAGAAGCCCCCATCTGAAATCCTGACTGAAAAGCGAAAATACAACTTCCCGGCGAACCCACTGAAAACTGAAATACTGAAAACTGAAAACTCCTCCCCCCTCCATGATCCGCTCCGGAATCGGCTACGACGTCCACCGCCTCATCGAAGGCCGCAAACTCATCCTTGGCGGCGTGGAGATCCCGCACCATGTCGGCCTGGAGGGGCACTCGGATGCCGATGTGTTATGCCACGCCATTGCGGATGCCCTCCTGGGTTCCGTGGGGGAGCCTGACATCGGTCACTTTTTCCCGCCCGGCGATGAAACCATCCGCGGCATCAGCAGCCTGGAGATCCTGCGGCAGATTTCCATCATCCTGCGGGACAAAGGCGCCATCATTCATAACATCGACGCCACCCTCATCGCCGAGCGTCCCAAAATCCTGCCGCACGTGCCGCTCATGAAGGAAAACCTGGCCAAAGTCCTCGGACTCACCATCGGCCAGGTCGGCGTCAAAGCCACCACCAACGAGCGCATGGGATTCCCCGGCCGCGAGGAAGGCATGTGCGCCATGGCCATCGCCACCGTCGACCTCCCCCTCGCCTAACAGAGTAGTCCTCAAGTAGTCCTCTCAGTCCTCTGAGAGGTTCTCAAAGCCCCGGCTCTACCCAAAACCCCGGCTCCTCTCAAAGCCCCGGCTCTACCCAAAGCCCCGGAAAAATCTAACCGCTAATAAACGCGAATTAACGCCAATCCATAAAGCCGAAAAAGCGTTTCCATGAATTTCTCCAGCCTTATGGATTCGCGTTCATTGGCGTTCATTCGCGTTCATTAGCGTGCATTAGCGGTTAAAAAAATCCCCGGCCCTTCGTCCATCCACGCCTCACTTCACCTAACCTCATTCGCCCCCACCCGCCCCTCCGCGAAATCCGTCAAATTCCCCAAAGTCGTGGCCGCGATATTCCGCATGGCTTCCTTCGTGAAAAAGGCCTGGTGGCTGGTCACCAGCACATTTGGAAAACTGACCAACCGCATGAAGGTGTCGTCCTGGATGATGTGGGAGGAATGGTCGTCGAAAAACAACTCCGCCTCCTCCTCGTAAACATCCAGCGCCAGCCCCCCGAGGTGCCCCGACTTGATCGCCCCCACCGCCGCCTCGGCATCGATCAGCGCGCCGCGGCTCGTATTCACCACCAGCGCCCCGGGCGGCAATTTAGCAAACGCCACCGCATCCAGCAAATGCCGCGTCGCCGGCAGCAGCGGGCAATGCAGGCTCAGGAAAAACGACTGCTGCAGCACGTCGTCCACCGGCAGATACTCCACGCCGCGCGCCTGCAGGGCGGCATCCGGGGTCACATCATGAGCAATGACCCGGCACCCAAAACCCAGCATGATCTCCGCGAAAATCCTGCCAATCGTTCCCGTGCCTATCACACCCACCGTCTTGCCATGCACGTCCGTGCCGATGAGTCCGTCGATGGAAAAATTCCCGTCCCGCACCCGTGCATTCGCCCGCGGCACATGCCGGTTCAGCGCCAGCAGCAGCGCCACCGTGTGCTCCGCCACCGCATAGGGTGAATACGCCGGCACCCGCGCCACCCGCAGGCCCAGCTCCCGGACCACGGCCAGGTCCACATTGTTATATCCCGCGCAGCGCATGGCGATGAAACGCGTCCCCGCCTCATGCAGGGCCCGCAGCACCGGCCCGTCCAGCACGTCATTCACAAACGCGCAAACCGCCGCGCAGCCCGCCGCCAGGGGCACGGTTTCCTCCCGCAGCCGATTCTCCACAAACACCAGTTCATGCCCTGCGGCACCGGCCCCCGCCTGCAAAAATTCCCTATCATACGGTTTGGTGCTGAAGACGGCGGTTTTCATTTTATCAACATAAAACGCCGCCCGCCAATGACAACCAGGGAACCCCGCAATAACCGGCTTTCCTCACGATTTTCCGCCGAACGACACCACTTCCACCCCACCCCGCGCCCGCAGCACGGTCAGGAAGCCGCCCTGTCCCGCGATGGCTTCCATCCTGGCTTCAAACTGCGCCATGTCCTGCACCCCGGCCCCGGAATCCTGCGCCTGCTCGGAAACGCGCAATATCACTTCGCCGGGCAGAAGCTTGCCTTTCAGCGGACTGTCCTCCGCCACCGCCTCTATCAAAAGTCCGCCTTTTTCCGGCAGGGCGAATCCCGCGCGCTCCGCCCGCCGCAATCCCCTCACCGTCAAGCCGCCAAGGACCCGGCTGGTCGGCACCTCCTCGGCTTCGAAAATCGTTTTCAAATCCACCACCACCGCGCTGACGGTCAGTTTCTGCTCCGCCCGTTTCAGTCCCAGCTGCAGGGTCTCGCCCACTTGGCGTTTCCTCAGCCGACGGAAAAAATCGCCACTGCTGCGCACCGGTTCCGCATCCATGGAAACGATCAGATCATCCTTCTGCAAACCCGCCGCCGCCGCCGGCGAGCCTTTGTCCACGCCCACCACCACCGCGCATTCGGGTTGCCGGCCGGATTGATAGGACATGTCAGGCCAGTCATCCACCGTCACGCCCAGATAGCCGCGCGGCCGGCCTTTGTTGATCATTCTTTCATACGCATCCTGCACTTCATTGGAGGGAATGGCAAGGCCATACGCCTGCCCGGACGCTGATTCCTGCGGTCCGATCACCAGCCGCGTATTGATCCCTATCAACTCGCCTTTCAAATTCACCAGAGGCCCGCCGGAGTTGCCGGGATTGATCGTGCAATCCGTCTGCAGATAGGAATCCAGCGTATCGCTCACCCGCCGCGCCCGGTTGCTGATGATCCCCTGCGTGACCGTCTCCGGAAGATTCAACGGAGCCCCGACCGCAAAGACAAAATGCCCCGGCCGCATGAGATCGGAATCCCCGAAAATCATCCACGGAAACTCCTCATCCATCCGCCGCGGCTCGATGCGGAGCAGGGCAATGTCCACCGATTCATCCTTGTCCACCAGGGTTGCCTTCCGCGGCTCCTCATCGCCATGCAGCGTCACGCGGATCAATACATCCACGCCTTGGACCACATGCCAGTTTGTCAGGACCAGCCCGTCCCGGCTGATGATCACGCCCGAACCCACGCCTGGCTGACGGATTTTTTTCTCGACCGATTCCAAGGGCAATCCGCCGCGCAGCCGGTGCTCCAGCACGATTTCCTGCCGGTCCGTATGCACGCTGACCACTCCCGGCAGGGTGCGTTCCACCACATTCGCCATGGCATCATTCAGCGCCGCCGCCACCGCTGCATTGTCCTGGGCGACCCCGGATTCCGCGACCGTTCCCCCGCCGCCGCCGCCAGCCGGTCCCGCCGGACCCGGGCCGATGGAGGTCAAAAACCACACCAAAAAACCGGAAGCGGTGAAAACCCCCAGAGTCAGCAACAAATCCCGGATCGGAAAACGCATGGCATTCAAAAAATCACCCGTAGCGGCCCCGCCCTTCCCGCGCAAGCTCCTCTTCCGGATTCCCGCCCCGCCTTGCAACCCGGCCGCAGCCCCTGTTTCCTCCCCCGCCTTTCCCTAACTCCCCCACCCGCCCGTTCCTGTCATGTTCCCCGCTTACACCCTCGATACCCTCGCCCAATCCACGCTGCTCTCCCCGCCGGCCCGGCTCAGCGTCCTGGGCGATCCCGTGGCGCATTCCCTGTCGCCGCAGATGCACAATCCCGCGCTCGCCGCCTGCGGAATCGATGCGTCCTACATCCGCCTGCACGTCCCCCCTAACGAATTCTTAAAAGCCCTCCGCGCGCTCCGCGATCTCGGATTCATCGGCACCAACGTCACCATTCCCCACAAGTTCACCGCGCTCGACTCCGTGGACCAGGTGGACCCTGCCGCCCGCCGCCTCGGGGCCGTCAACACCATCCTTTTCCAACCCGACGGCACCACCCTCGGCCGCAACAGCGACGGACCGGGTTTTGTCAGGACCGTGAAGGAGGAATTCCAGGCCGATCTCAAAGACCTCCGCGTCCTCCTCCTAGGCGCGGGTGGCGGAGCCGGCGGCGCGGTGGCGGTCCAGAGCGCTCTCGAAAACTGCCAGCAACTCATCCTCACCAACCGCACCGAATCCAAAGCCGCCGCCCTGGCCGAATCCCTCCGCGACCTCCTCCCCGGCGACCGCTGCCGCACCCTCGCCTGGACGCCCGAAGCCCTCGCCGGCATTCTCCCCGGCATCGATCTCATCATCAACGGCACCTCCCTCGGCATGTCGCCGGAGGACCCCGCGCTCCTGCCCGACGGCGTCCTCACCTCCAACCATCTCGTCTACGACATGGTGTATAAACCCCTGACAACTCCCCTCCTCACCGCCGCCCGCGCCGCCGGAGCCCGCGCCATCAACGGCCTCCCCATGCTCCTCTGGCAAGGCGTCCAATCCTTCGAATGGTGGTTCAACCGCCCCGCCCCCGTCGCCGCCATGCGCACCGGCCTGGAGGATGCCATCGCCGGAAAAGTCTAACAAAAATCCTCATTACTATCATTTTTCACCACCCGTAGCAAGGCCCGTCCCGGCCTTGTTTCTCAACCATTCGGCTCTCCATCTGCCCCGTTTCCTCAACAACCTCCAGCGTCAATCCACCATCCAACAAATGCAATCCCTCCGGAACAATCCTCCGGATGCACCCGCCGGATGTTATTTCCAAAATGATAGGATAATCAGCGCAGCTTGCTCCGACCAGCTATGGAGGGCCTCTGAAAAACAGGCCAGCCAGCTGAAAACAAGGCCGGGACGGGCCTTGCTACTGGCCCCTGCCAATATACTGGACGGACTTTCAAAATCGTGCAGATTTGCCGGCATCGACCCGGAGTTCGTATACTTTCGGCACCTGACACCTGACACCTTCCCCATCCGCCCATGGCCTCCCACCCTCCTCCGCTCCCACAGGCGTTTTCCAGGGAACTCCGTATCCTCTGCACCTTCATTCTCCTCGGGTCGGTGGCGATGGCCGCTTGGTTCATGTTTCCGTGGCAGTTTTTCTATTCCACTTTCGATAACATAGTTGAGGGCGGCGTCCAAGCGCTCCCGTTTCCACAGCCGATCATGCTAGGTCATCCGGCCTGGAGAATCACTTGGCTCCTCCTGCCCGCCCTGGCAATCCTGCTCCAAATCTGGCACGGACGCAGTCGGTTTCTCCCCACGCTCGCGCTCGCGATTTTTACCGGATTTCTGCTCATGGCCTCCTCCATCGGCGGCACGTTTTTGCTGAACAACTCACTGCGTATCATCATCGAAAAAATAAAAGTGTGAGCGCCTCCGGATCACAAAGTCCCCTGCCGCCAAATCCAATCCTTGTCCACATCCCCGCCATCATCCACGCGGTCCATTCCCACCGACCATAACAAAAACCCCTTTTCCTTCACACGGTATTGCAACTCAGCCTCCGCCTTCGCAGGATCCATTTGCGGCCCCGGACCCGGACCCGGCAAAAGCCCCGCATCCAATTCAGTCAGGCTTTTAGGAAAAGCCCCATGCAACAACCGGTGCCGATGCAGCGCGCAGGCCAAAACCGCGCAGCGGCGCAGGGCGGCGATTTTTGCGGCCAGCAGCCAAAAATGTTTCAACCCCGGGACAAGCTGACAGGCCATCACGCGGCGCATATTGTAAAATTCATGATCACCCCCGATCTTGAATCCAGCGACGGCTTTCAAGTTTTTCGACATCGACTCTGCGGCATTTTCACTCCTCCGCCAATTTTCCGATTCGCCCGAACCACCCACCTTCAGCATTTGATCAATGCTATATGCCCGGTTGGAATCCCACCAACCCCGGGGCCCCCATTTCATAGCGTGGTAGGCATAGGGGCCAAGCCAGTATTTGATATTCCATAACAGACCAGTTGAATTTCCGTCAGCCAACTCCCGCCGCATCAGCGTCAGTTTGAAGTCAGTTTCCAAAATGGTGCCAAAGATGGTCTGCTCCATCAGCAACAGGTCGTTCTCCGGCAGCAATCGTTTCTGGATTTCCCCCAAGTCCAATTCTGTCAGGAACCCCGGGGCCAGAGCCGCATTCAAACTATTGAGGATTTTGTGCTGAAGCCATTGTCCAGAAATGGCATTTTCCAAAGCCGGCTCTCCTGCGACCCCATTCCCCAGCTTCAGCATGATCCCGACCAGGCACCTCGTATTGGCCGCGTCGCCGGTCTGGACAAAGGAATCCAATTTTTGCGCCAGTTTTTTGACAAGGCCCCGAAGGCTTTCGAAATCCGGCGGGGTTTGCCATTTAGGCACTTCCTGGGCGTCCAAGATAAATCTTCGCCTGCTGGGGGTCATTTGTGAATACGGCCTATCAAGTCCCGCCGCCAACTCCGCGATCAGCGAGGGAGTCACTTCCAGGCTTTCCGGAACCACCAATTCAAAATCCGATTCCCTGGCCGACCGGGATACCCGCCATTTTTTGAGGATGGGAATGGCAAAATAATTTTCCTCCTCCGCTACATCCTTGGGCAAAAGCACCTCAAGGTCCAAGGTCCCCGCGCGGGCCAACAGTTCGTTTTGCGCGGCCGCGAGTTCCCTGGCTCCATGCCAGTTTTCATAACGGTAAAAGACACCTCCCAACAGCAGGACAAAAGCGAATCCGGACAACCATTTCCCGGCCGTCTTATTCCGCTTTCCACCGTTTGTTTCGGCTGACGCATTTTGTCCGGCAGCTCGTGGCCGTCTCTCATGCCGACCAAGGCTTTTCAAATCGGGAACACTGCGCGTTGACATGAATTCTATAGCAGAAAGCTGATTCCCGGGCTCCAGGACAGACTGAGGAATAACTTTTGATCACATCCTGAAGCAACTGCCATCCAACCTTCAATATCATTCTTTTGTCGGCTTTGTTTAATTGCCGCCCTGCCGCCAAATCCAATCCTTGTCCGCATCCCCGCCATCATCCACGCGGTCCATTCCCACCGACCATAACAAAAACCCCTTTTCCTCCACCCGGTATTGCAACTCAGCCTCCGCCTTCGCCGAATCCATTTGCGGACCCGGACCCGGACCCGGCAAAAGCCCCGCATCCAATTCAGTCAGGTTCTTAGGAAAAGCCCCATGCAACAACCGGTGCCGATGCAGCGCGCAGGCCAGGATCGCGCAGCGGCGGTGAAACAGGTTTTTGGCCGATTGGTTCCACAGTCCGGTGAGTGCGGGCACGCTGATCCGCCCAAGGACCGTCCTGGGATTGAAGAATTGACTCTCGTGCTCCTGTTCCTCGCGGACTGCCCGGATGCCTTCGTCTCCGGAGCGCCAGGTTTCCGGACCTCCCCCGCCGGACAACTGCAGCAGTCTATGGGCTCCATAAGCACGGTTGGCGTCCACCCAGCCGTTGGGAGCGATCAGGCTGCCTAGAAAAATCCTGGGCTGGAATTCGGGACCAAAAGCCGCCTGCCCGGCAATCCTGTGCCGGAATCGCGCATAGACCGTCTCCGCCGACAACAACGTTTCAAATGTTGTTATCTCGGTGGCCCTGACATCATCGGTTTTCATCAGCCAGCCTTGGATTTTGCTATAATCCGACCCGGTCAATTGCGGGCAATCCAGGACTGCATTCAAAGTTTGGAGCGTGGTCTGGTTCAGTGCGAGTCCCGCCAGTTGGGTCACCAACCCCGGATCATTCACCAGCGCATCCCCCAGCTTCAGCATCACTCCTGACAAATCCCTCGTTTTGCCGCCATCCCCCGCCAGACGGGCGGCATACAGGTGAACGGCCAGGCCGCGCTGCATGTCCCATGCTCCTGCCGTCCAGGGAATGGCCGCCGCCGCCGGATCGCCGCCGGCATCCGCGATGCACCGGCGGCGGCATGGAATCATCCGGGATTCCTCCCTGTCAAGTCCCGCCATGAGTCCTGTCAGGATGGCCCCGGCTTCGTTGCCTTTTGTCTCCGCGAGGAACGCCTGAACGACGTCCCCACGGTCCGCGGGAAGTTCCGTGTTTGGAAATCGGACCCGCCACCAGCCTTCGAGATCGAATTTCACCCGCCCGTCTTGCTCCACCATTTCCGGCTGGGGAAATTCCCGGGAAAACAATTTGTCGCTTGGAAACTCATACTTGTTAAAATCCGGTCTGGCATCATCCCGGCGGCGCCAACTCTGTATGATGGGGATGGCGAAAAAGTTGCGATCCGCGGCCACTTCGGCTGGCAGGATGTCCATCAGATTTTCCGTCCCCACCCTGGCCAAAACCGCACGCCTCACCACCGCGAGCTCCTTGGCGGCGCGCCAGTTTTCGTATTGATGCAGCAGGACGAGCAGCGACACCAAAACCAACACGGTCCAAACCATGCGCCTGCTGAAAACAAACCGCCGGATTTTCCGGAAAAGCCGCTTGGCCAATCCCGGCTTCGCGGACGCTCCGGTCCAAAACGATTCAGCGGCAACTGTTTGCATTTCCATTTCCATTTCGATTTATGGGTTCAGGTGGGCGTCCGGCTTGGAGTCGGCGAGCTTGCAGCTATTGGAGTTTTGGCCGAAGACGGTCGGTTTCATTAAATTTACCACAAATATCCCGATTTTTCATCAAAGATTTCAAATTCACCCTCCGAATGTCGCCTCAACCTTGGGAATTCGATCCACTTTGACTCATTTCTCGAAAAAACCCCTTGCACGCCAAGTCCCAGCCCTTATCAGTCCAGCCCGAATTTTTCCGTCTATCACTTAATACCATGGCTAAAACCTGCTGGCTCGAGCGTCAAAAGCGCAAATCTGCAACCGTCGCGAAGTTCGCCGCCCTGCGCGCGCAGCTCAAGAAAGAAAAAGACTACATCGGTCTGACCATGCTGCCCCGTGATGCCTCCCCGACCCGCCTGACAAACCGTTGCCAGCTGACCGGTCGCCGCCGTGGTTTCATCTCCCGCTTCAAGCTCTCCCGTATCGCCTTCCGTGAACTTGCTTCCGGTGGTTTGATCCCCGGAGTCACCAAGTCCAGCTGGTAAGCCCCCTCCCGCAAGGGCAAGGGTTCAGGCTCATCAGTCACTTCACACCTATTTCCCATCGCAGGGCCGGAATGCTTACCGTATTCCGGCCCTCGTTCTTTTTTCAATTCCGTCCACTTCCAGGTTCCGCACCCGCATCCGGATCCATCCCCAAGCTGAGTTAACCCCATCCGATCCAACGCGATGCGATCCAAGGGCAGGGCGGAGATTTTTCCAATAAATCCCAGCTTTTTCCTCCGCCTACTTTCCCCTCAGCTCCGCCGCCGGACAGCGATTTGATTTTTACCTGTGCCTTCCGCCGGATTCGTGCTATCGATCCACGTCCGCCCGCACTTTCCCCCCAAACCCACCCCGACCGCCGTGCCCATTTACGAATACATCGCCGCAGATCCCGAAAAATCCTGCCGCATTTGCAGCAAGGGATTTGAACTCATGCGCCCGATGGACCGTCCGCCGCTGGAGCACTGCCATCTTTGTAAAAATCCGGTCAAGAAGCTCGTTTCCCAAGTGAATACCCCGAAGGTGACCAAGCCCCTCTCCGTCTCCGACGCGAAGTCCAAGGGCTTCACCATCATGAAGCGCCGCGATAAAGGCGTTTATGAAAAACTCTGACCCCCGCACCATCCGCTTTCCCAACAATCCAATCCGCCGCCTCCCGCCAGTCCCTTCCCGCGCCGGATTTCCCCGATGAACGTCCCCTTCCACCCCCCCTCCATCCTCCTCGCCGAGACCCTGACCGTCCCCCCGACCAATCAGGAAATCGCCTGGCAGATGCTTCTCGTTTTCCTCCTCGTGCTCCTGAAAGGCGTCTTCGTCGCCGCGGAGTTCGCCCTCGTCAAAGTCCGCGCCAGCCAGATCGACGAACTGGTGCAGGAAGGCAAGGCCAGCAGCGCCGCCATGCGCGCCAAAGGCATGGTCCACCGCTTGGAGGACTACGTCGGAGCCACCCAATTCGGCATCACCCTCACGAGCATCGCCCTCAGCATGTTCGGGGAACGCTACATCGTCGCCTGGCTCGGGCCCAAACTCACCGCCATCCTCTCCCTCCCGGAGTCGGTGATCCACATCATCGCCTTTATCCTCGTTCTGGTGGTCCTGACCTTTGTTGACGTGGTCTTCGGCGAACTCATGCCGAAATCCGTCGCCATCCGCCGCTCCCTGGGCACTACGCTCCAACTCAGTGGCCCCCTCAGCGGCTTCGAGTTCATTTTCCGCTACGCGATCCGACTCCTGAATGGCAGCGCCAACTGGATCATGCGCGTCATTTTCCGGATTGAGCCGGACCACGATGGCCTTCAAAACATCCACAGCGCGGAGGAACTCCAAATCCTCGTCGCCGAGTCCCAGCGCTCCAAGCAAGTCACCGCCACGGAACGCGACATCTCCATCAACGCGCTGGAACTCAGCGAGTTGACGGCCCACGACGTGATGACGCCGCGCACGGAGATCATCGCCATCGACCCCAAGGAGGACTTCCAATCCAACTTGAAAATGGCCTTGGAGTCCAAGCACACCCGTTTCCCGCTCCGCGAGAAAAACCTCGACCACTGCCTCGGAGTCGTTCACGTCAAAGACTTCTTCCGCATCATCAATGACCCCAAACCGGACCTCACCAAGATCCGGCGGGAAATCATCATCGTCCCCGAGACCCAAGCCTTGGACGAGCTCCTGAAAACCTTCCTCAGCCGCCAGGCCCACATGGCCCTCGTCGTCGATGAATTCGGGGCCACGGTCGGCATGGTGACCTTGGAAGACGTTCTGGAGGAACTGGTTGGAGAAATCCAGGATGAATTCGACACCCCTCAGCTCGAAAACGGATTCGACCGCCTAACGGACGACGAATTCGAAGTGGACGGAAAAATGCCCCTCTACGAACTGGCGGAACACACCGACCTCGAGCTTCAAAGCGAGGAAGTTTCCTCCATCGGCGGCTACATCACCTCCCACGTCGGCCACCTCCCCGGCGTTGGCGAGACAGCGGAAATCGACGGCTACGAAGTCACCGTCCGCGAGATGGACGGCAGGCGTATCCTTCGCCTCCACTTCAAACGCCACTCCAGTGTCCACGCCGAATCCCCCTCCACCACTCCGGCCGGCGAGACTGCGGGAGCCTGAGGTTAAACGTCTTAGTTCGCTTCCTGCCACGGAATGCGCCGGGCAACACGTCTTCGCCCCGGTCTTCCGCCAGCGCGATAGTCTCCAAATAATGGCCGCGATTCCCCCATGACCTCGTTGGAAAAAGTAGTCCTCGGCGGCCTCCTTTCCGCCCTCCTTCTCGGGGCCATCACTTGGACTGCCCGCCATCGCGGAGCGCCGGAATTTTCGCATCCGTCCTTGAAGACCTCCCCCACTTCCCCTTAACCTATCCTCCATTATCGCTTTATTCATGAGCAAAGTCCCCTTTGAACAAGCCGTCCAGGACGCCGTGCGCCACGATCCGCGCTACGCCGCCGACGCCTATATTTTCCTCCGGGACGCGCTGGATGTCACCATCAAAACCCTCCAGCAAGGCCGCACCGACGCCATCAACCACGTCTCCGGATCAGAGCTCTGCGAAGGCGTCCGCGAATTCGCCCTCCAGCAATTCGGCCCCATGGTGCCCACCATTTTCGAGGCCTGGGGCTTGGCCACCACCCGCGATATCGGGGAAATGGTCTTCAACCTCATCCGCACCGGTGCCTTCAGCCGCAGCGACTCGGATCAAATCGAGGACTTCGAAAACATCTACCAATTCCCCGACGCCTTCGAAAAACCTTTCCTTCCGGTCCGGGCCATCCGTCCGGCTCCCGCCCCCCCCGGGTCGAAGATAAAATAATTTCCGATTTCCCCCGATTTGTTGAATTTCTGAAACCTCCCCGGCTCCGAACCGATTTTTACCCGTCATGCGCCTCCTGCCCCTCCTTCTTGCCGCCACACTGCTCGCTTCCTGTAAAACCGCTCCCAAGCCCGTCGACGCCCCCCCGGATGCCGGCGGAAAAGTCACTGACGCCGCCGGCGGTCTGGTCCCCGCAGCCGATGTCGCGCTGGTGAATGCCCATTTCAAAACCCACAAAACCAACGGCATGCTGCCCGCAGCCGCCCCCACGCCCGCCATCACCGCGGACAATTCCTTCTTCGTCGTCGATCTGGATGATCAGCGCGCCTACTTCTACTCCAGCAAAAAACTGGTCGCCGCCACCAACATCGCCAGCGGCCGGAAATATTACCGCACCGAAAGCGGCGACTACACCGTCGGACAAAAAGACCTGAACCATCGCTCCAGCAGCTATGGAAATTTCGTCAGCAAGGGCGGTGGCACTGTCATGAGCGATGTCCAAAACGGCTTCGATCCCACCCCGTCGGGAGCCCGCTTCGAAGGGGCGCTCATGAAATATTTTATGCGATTCCATTACAATGGCCAACCCACCGCCATGGGATTCCATCGCGGCATTCTCCCAGGCTACCCCGCCAGCCATGGCTGTGTGCGATTGCCTGAAAAAATGGCCAACTGGTTCTACAACAACGTTCCCCTTGGCACCCCCATCAAGGTCCGGGGCAAGAAAAACGGCGTTCCCTACGGTGCCAGCCAAGGCCGCCCGAAACGTTCCCCCAAAGTCCATTCCAGCCTGAAAAACAAACCGGCCGCTTCCAAACCCGCGGATCCCGGTCCCGAAAGCGCCACCCCCGTCGCCCCGGCCTCTCCGGATGCGCCGGCCGCCGCTCCCGCTCCGGAATCCGCGCCCACCCCGGCCCCGGCCCCAGATCAATCCCCCGCTCCTTCTCCCGTGGAACCCTCCATCGCGCCCGCTCCGACCGAGGGCCCCATGACGGCAACTCCCCCCAAAACCGGCGAATAATTCCCTTTCTTGAAGGTTTTTCCGCCTTTTCCCCATCCGCCCACCCATGCACCAACGCTGCGCTCTCGGTCTGGATTACGGCACCAATTCCTGCCGTTCGCTTCTCATTGATCTGACCACCGGGGAGGAATTGGGCTCCTCCGTTTTTCCCTACCCCAGCGGACAAGCCGGGATTTTGCTGGACCCCTCGCAGCCTCACCTGGCTAGGCAAAATCCCCAGGATTACCTGGACGGACTCGTCGCCATCATCACGGGAGCCATTGCCCAGGCGTTGGCGGAAAATCCCGGCTTCGATCCCGCTTCGATCATCGGCATCGGCATCGACACCACGGGCAGCACGGTCATTCCGGTGGATCAGTCGGGAACGCCCTTGGGGCTCCTCCCGGAATTTTCCAAAAACTTGGCCGCCATGGTCTGGCTCTGGCGGGACCACACCTCCCATGCGGAAGCCGCCGAAATCACCGCCCTCGCCGCCCGCATCCGGCCGGAACACCTGGCAAAATGTGGCGGCACCTATTCCAGCGAATGGTTTTGGAGCAAAATCCTCCATCTGAAGCGCACCGCACCGGACGTTTTCCATGCCGCCCACAGCTTTGTGGAGCATTGTGATTATCTGCCCGCCGTCCTTTGCGGCCTAACTGATCCCCTGACGCTTCCCCGCGGAATCTGCGCGGCCGGGCACAAAGCCATGTTCAATCCCGCGTGGGGCGGCTTGCCTGACAAGGATTTCCTAACGCAGCTCGACCCCGCCCTCGCCGACCTCCGCGACCGCCTTTACAACAAAGCCGTTTCCTCCGACCAACCCGCCGGCCGGCTCACCGGGGAATGGGCCGCCAAGCTGGGCCTGCGTCCTGGCATCGCCGTCGCCGTGGGAGCCTTCGATGCCCACATGGGCGCGGTCGGGGCCGGCATCAAGGAAGGCACCCTCGTCAAAATCCTCGGGACCAGCACCTGCGACCTGATGATCCACTCCAACCAGCAGCCCCTGGCGGATATTCCCGGACTCTGCGGCATCGTGGACGGCTCCGTTCTTCCTGGCAACCATGGGCTGGAAGCCGGACAAAGCGCCGTGGGCGATATCTTCCTATGGTTCGTCAACAACCTCGTCCCGGACTCCTACGGTGCCACGCCGGACGCCAAGTTCCAAGCCATGGAGGCTGCCCTCGCCCCGCTGCTGCCCGGCCAGACCGGACTGCTGGCGCTGGATTGGAATAACGGAAACCGCACCATCCTGACCGACACCCGCCTGACCGGACTCATCCTCGGCCAAACCCTCCACACCCGCGCGCACGAAATCTACCGGGCCCTCATCGAAGCCACCGCCTTCGGGGCGCTAACCATCATCAACCGCTTGGAGGAATACGGCGTTCCTGTCCTCGAAGTCGTCAATACCGGCGGACTCGCGGTGAAAAACGCCGCCCTGATGCAGATCTATGCCGACGTCATCGGGCGTCCCATGAAAATCAGCCGCAGCGACCAAACCTGTGCCCTCGGCGCTGCGATTTTTGGAGCCATTTCGGCCGGGACGGTGGAAAGTGGTTATGACAGCGTCGCCGACGCCCAGCGCGCGCTCTGCCGGCTCCGGGAAAAATCCTATCAACCCAATCCCGGCAACCACGCCCGCTACGCCCGTCTCTACGGCCTCTACCGCCAACTCCACGACGCCTTCGGCACCCAGCAATGGTCCGGCCGCCTCAGCCACGTCATGAAGGAACTTCTCGCCCTCCGCGAGGAGGTCTCCTAACCATCGCGTTCAAACAGAGTAGTCCGCACAGTCCTCTGTGCGGCAGCAGCAACCCGACCCCCTCCCGTTTCCAAAAAACGCGTCATCAAAAGGTTGACCCTCCGATCCCATCCCCTGCATTCCCAGCCGAAGATCCTTTCCTCCAAACCCTGTCCAAAAAGAAATCCTCACTTCTTCACCGGCTTCGATTGGTAAACCAAAATCGCCGCCAAAGTAGTAAGGGCCCGGTCCAATTGATGATCGCCCAATGATGTCAGGGCAGCCGCGTCCGTTTTACCGAGGCTTCGGTCCCGGAAGGCTTCGAAGACTTTTTTCTCCTCCTCGGGAGTCAGGGTGGCGGTGAGGTTGGGCTTGATGCCGACGCCATGGATCATCTTGTGGGACGGGGTGAAATACCGTGCCGTCGTCAGGCGGATCGCCGTGCCGCGGTCGCCGGGGATGATGGATTGGACACTGCCTTTGCCGAAGGTGGTCGTGCCGACGATGACCGCCCGGCCGAGGTCCTGCAAAGCGCCGGCGACCAATTCGGCGGCGCTCGCGCTGTTATGGTTCACCAGCACGATGAGTGGATAGGGACGCGCGCGGCGTTGCTTCGCGGGAGTGCGCAGCGGCGGCGGATTGGTGGTGCCGGGCGCGCCTTCCGTGGTGACGACGGCGGTGTTGGGAGGAAGAAACTCACCCAGGACTTCGACGGCGGCGTTCAGCAATCCGCCGGGATTGTTGCGGAGGTCGAAGACGAGCGCCGCCATGCCCTGATCCTCCAGTTTGTCCAGCGCGTCCGCCAGTTCGCCGGGACTGGTGGCGTTGAACTGCACCAGCCGCAGGTAACCGATCTTCGCTCCGCCGGTGGCGGCCTCGTCCAACAATGTGGCGTCGCGCACGGTTTCCTGACGCATGACCTCACGGATCATGGTCAGCTCCCGGGTCTCGCGGGTGGGCGCGCGGTGAGTGGTTAGGGTCAGCGGCTCGCCGGGGTTTCCGCGCAGGCGTTGGATGCATTCCAGGAAGCTCAGCTTGGTGGTGGGATCGGCTCCGAGTTTGATGATGCGGTCGCCGGGCAGGATGCCGGCGCGGGCGGCGGGGCCATCCTCGCGGACCGACACGATGGCCAGGCCGGCGGACTCGGGGGCGATGGTGAAGCCCACGCCTTCATAAGTCGCCGCGCTGTTGTCGTTCATTTGCTGGAAGAGTTCCGGCGACATGAACTGGCTGTGGGGATCCAGCTCCGCCAGCATGCCGCGGAGGGCGGCGGCCATGAGTTTTGGATAGGAAACTTTTTCGGGATCGACGTAGTTTTGCCGCACGGTTTCCAGGACCCGGGTGAGGGTTTCGATTTCGCTGTAACCATTTTCAATGTCGGCGCGGGCGTCCGGTTTTTTTTCCGGAGCCTGCCCGGAGGCTGTCGGTGCCGCGGCGAACGCGGTGCAAAGGAGAGCCAGACGGAGGTGGTGGGGACGTGACATGGCGGTGCGGTGGGGGGAACAAACACGCCGCGCGGCGGAGGGAAAGCACTGATTTTTATCGAAACCGGGTGAGCCTTCCTGGCGGCTTTCCACAGTTCCCGGCGGAAGCGGGATCCTGTGAATGTGGCATTTTGCCGCATTGACGGAACCGGGACGGAAGGCTGAAGATAGCGGGTTTTATGAGCACGCTGATACGCATTTTCAAATACACTTCCCGCTATCGGGGACGTGCCGCCCTTGCCTTGTTATTGGCGGTGACGGGCACGGTGCTGGTTCTGGCGATGCCCGCCATGACGCAGATTTTCATCAATGATATCATCCCCAACAAACGGTGGGATGCCGTCTGGCCCACCGCTTTGCTGGCCATCGGCGCCATCGGGTTGCGCCAGGTGATTTTCACCGCCCGGACGCTGAGCAATAACGCCTTTGAACAAGTTGTGGTGCACGACCTGCGCCGGGAATTGTATGACAAAATCCAACGCCTTCCCATGCGTTGGTTCGACAACCAGCCGACGGGCGATATCATGACCCGCGTGGCCAGCGATGTCCCGGCCATTGAAAAAGTCATCGTCGACAGCATCGACCAGGCGCTGAGCGGAATTCTGCAATTCGGCATCGTGCTGGGTTGGATGCTTTACCAACACGTGGGTCTGACGGTGGTGACCCTGGCGCCCATGCCGTTCGTGGCTTTGGCGACCTGGCTGTATTCCCGGCGCAACGAGTCCCGCTACCGGGCGGCCTCCGAGGCTAGCAGCTCGCTGAACTCAATGCTCCATGACAATATCGCGGGCATCCGCCAGATCAAAGCTTACACCGTCGAGCCGCAGGAATTGCTAAGGTTTGACAAGATCAGCGGCAATGTGAAGCGCGCCCAGCTGCGCGTGGCGAAGGCCAATGCGATGACCTGGCCGGGGGTCTCACTCATCGCCGAGTCGGGGATTGTCGCCATGCTGGCCGCGGGTGCATTCTGGGTTTTGAAAGGCGAAATTCCCCAGGGCACGGTGATCGCATTTCTGGTGGCCTGGGGCTTTTTGTTCGATCCTCTTTCGCGCATCAATACCCTGACACAAACCTTCGTCGGCGGCGTGGTGGCCGGGAAGCGGGTGTTTTCCATTCTGGATCTTCATGATGAATCCAACCTCATCGAAGGGCTGCGTCCGGAGACTTTGAAAGGTCACGTGGTGTTTGAGAACGTGGCCTTTTCCTATGCGGACAAAGCGCCCGTGGTCAGCGGGATCAATGTGGAGGCGCTGCCCGGCGAGACCATTGCTTTTGTGGGGCCGACCGGGGCGGGGAAGAGCACGCTGCTGAATTTACTGACACGGTTTTATGAATGCGATGAAGGCCGGATTTTGATCGACGGCGTTCCCCTGACTGATTTGTCCAAGGAATGGCTGCGAGACAATATCGGTTATGTGACCCAGGAGAGTTTTCTGTTCAACGCCACGATCCGCGAAAATCTGACCCTGGCCAAGCCGGACGCGACGGATGATGAGTTGTGGGAAGTGCTGACGGCGGCGAATGCCGATGGATTTGTCAGGAGGCTGGAGGAGGGGCTGGACACCGTCACCGGCGAGCGCGGCACCAAGCTCAGCGGCGGCGAGCGTCAACGGTTGTCGATCGCCCGCGCCTTGCTGAAAAATCCCCCGATTTTGTTATTGGATGAAGCGACCAGCGCGGTGGACAACACCACGGAGAAGCTGATCCAACAGGCGCTGGACCGCCTGCGGAGCCACCGCACGTCGTTTGTTATCGCGCACCGCCTGAGCACCGTCCGGGATGCGCAACGGATCTGTGTCCTGGAGCGCGGCCGCATCCTGGAGTCCGGCCGGCACGAGGAGTTGCTGGCGCACGGAGGGCTCTACGCCAAGCTGGCGTCCACCGGCTTCAAGGAAGAGAAAGTGGCGCCGCGGATTGTGGAGGCGTCAGCAGAGGATCCAGCAAAGGAGTGAGCAACGCGGCCCCATCGGTGGAAAGGTGGACTTTGTCATGAAAAACGTCCCGGCCGGCCGGAGTGATGGTTAGGATGCCGCCGTCCGGGTTGGTGAACAGGGGATCAATGTCCAACACATCGATTCCGGATCCTGACATTTTCTTGACGGAGTTATTGCATTGTTGGCGCAGGTCCCGATCCGCCGCTGCTTCGAAAAACGGGGGGCGGCTGCCCGCGCGGATGGCGGAGCGCTCCGCCGACGGAGGCAGGAGCGGCGGTTGTGTCAGGAGGATGATGCGGCGGGTGTGGGTTTGGAGCGCATGAAGAGTCAGCGCCAGCCTTTCGG
>JAQGPD010000249.1 GCA_028293305.1 Verrucomicrobiales bacterium
AGCTGCTGGACAAGGGCCGGCACCGGTCCATTCCGGTCTATTCCGGGGCGAGGCAGGGGGCTGACAGTGAGTGGTTTGGCGAATTTTTAGTGCTAGCCTATTGGCTTTCTCACTTCTGGGAACCTGATCGAAATGGATTCCAATAATTACGAAAAAACTGATTGCCGCAGTCCCTTTACCGCATATACTCAATGCCTTAAGTTATGAAAAGTCACCTTCCCTCGCAAAGTTTCGCATCAAAATTGCGAATCCGTGGATTCAGTCTTTTGGAAATCCTGATGGTTTTGGCTGCTATTTCCTGCGTGGTGGCGATGGGGATGATCCATTTGATGGACGGTGAAAAGTCCGTGAAATCCGTGAAACTCGCTCAGGATGTGAAGTCCTTGAACAATGCGGTGCGGACTTATTACCTGAGCGGTGGCAAGCTATCCGCCGCAAACACGGCGGATGCGGTGATTGCAAAGCTGAAGTCGGTCTCCGCCGCCAGCCAGCGGAACACCATTGCCGGACTGCGTGGAACGATGGTGGATGTCAGATTGCGCGGTGTGGCTTCGGCTGAGGATGGCACGGAGCGGGCCGTTTGGGATCAGGCCACCATGACTTTTGGGATCGCGAACTCGGGGTCGGGGATCAAGGAATTTGTGCTGGACGTCGCAGCGGTGCCCGCCGTTCCCGTGGAGGAAACCCGCGGGCAGGTGTTGGCGATGGACAATGCGGACAAATGGATTTGGAGCTACAATGACAATGCCGCCGCGACCACAGCCCCCCGGCTGCCGGCGACCGCCATCGCGACACCGGTGACCACTTCGACGGCGGCGGCGAATATCACGGTGCTTCAGGCGCCGGCTTTTTCCAAGCCGGGGGCGCTTTATGCCTACAATGATTTCAATCCGGACATGAAGGTGAGTCTGGTGGATCCCAATCCCCCGAATTCCGCCCAAATTTATTATTCCATCTCGAATGGGGCCTGGATCCCCTGGAATGGCACCCCGCTATCCATCCCCCGAGCTTTGACCACGGAGGTCCGCACCTACAGTGCCCCGCTGGACCCGGACCGCTTTGAGGAAAGTGCCCTGAACTCAGCGGCTTACGAAACAATTTACTTCGGCGGGACCAGCAGTGGCACTTTCAGCAATCCCATTGGCGACCCCGGCATGGTGACCAACCTGACGAACGGCGCGGTCGCACCGAATTTCACCTGGGGCAGCGCGGCCACCTCCATCGGATTCACCACGCCCAATTCCCTTACATTTGCAGGGAAAAACCTGGGA
The DNA here is from genome assembly GCA_028293305.1 of Verrucomicrobiales bacterium. GTDB lineage: Bacteria > Verrucomicrobiota > Verrucomicrobiia > Verrucomicrobiales > V1-33 > CAIZWU01. The sequence goes on from JAQGPD010000249.1 coordinate 1,272, forward strand.
ACGATCGCTCCGGAGGACACCTTCGAACTGGGCACCCTCACGTATTTCAATGGCACGGTCTGGACCGGGACCATGGCCAACAGCGTGGTTCTCAACGTGGCCTTGAACCTGACCACCCCGGGAGTGGTGGAAAACCTGGCCTTCACATTCAAGCTGATGAGCACGGTGAACACGAAACTCACCAAAATCGCCACGCCGGGAAACACGGAGACGGAAACCCAGATGGACGATGCCGACGCGGATTTCGTTTATATTCCGGACGTGTCCACCAAGTTCAACACCACGATCAAAGGCCAGGTGTTTTATCTTATTTTGAGCTTCGGGGCCCACAGCGCTGACGGGTTCACCACCATCAATACTTTCCATACCCACGAAAACAAAACCATGACGGGCAAGATCTACGGCCGGTTCACCACCACGCCGCCGGCTTGACCGGCTGCCCCGGGCTATCGGGGGGGCCCGGGAAGACGGGAGCGAGGCTGCTCCGGGCCTCGGACAACCCGTTCAGGATAAACTCACGACGCCCCTCCAAATCTGATTTAAGCGAAATTCCATAATTATTTCGCTTGGTAATTAGCAATGAGATGGTAATTTTCATAATTATCATGTCTTCTCGATATCAAATCCAAGACCAAATCAGCCAAGGTGGCGTTGGGATTGTATTCCGTGCCTGGGATACGCGCCTGCAGCGCGCGGTCGCCATCAAGCGATTCCTCGCGCCGGAACTGCGGTCCGACGGCGGGGCCATTGACCCGGATCTGATGCGTGAAGCCACGGTTTTGTCGGCCATGCAGCATCCGAACATTGTATCGATTTACGATGTGCTGCCGGACGCCAAGGAAGGTCCCTGCGTGGTGATGGAGTATTTGAATGGCAAGGACTTGGAGCACGCCGTGGCGGAAGCGGCCATGACCCTGGCGGATTTCTACAAGGTGGCGGCGCAGACCCTGGACGCGCTCAGCAATGCCCACCGGCTGAACCTGCTTCACCGCGATATCAAACCCGCGAATATCCAGGTCACCTGGCTGGCAAATGGCACTTTCCTTTGCAAATTCGTGGATTTTGGACTCGCCCGGTTTTTTGAAAAGCCCTCCAAACAGACGGTTCGCCCCGATGGCACCGTCATGGGGTCGGTTTATTACATGGCGCCGGAACAGCTGGAGCGTCTGGCTCTGGATGGCCGCTCGGACCTGTATTCCCTGGGCTGCGTCTTTTATTATTTGTTATCGATGCACCGCCCCTTCGAAGGCGCCGCCGTGCAGGACGTCATCAGTGCGCATCTTGCGGGAAGATTCACCTCCCTGCGCAGCTACCGCCCGCAATTGCCGCCAGCGCTTTGCCAGTGGGTGCATTGGCTGATGGAACGCCGTCCGGAGGATCGACCGAAGGATGCCGGCGAAGCTCTCGCGGCGCTTCAACGCATCCAACTGAATCAGTCGCCCGCCTGGCCGGATGGCTATCGCCCCACAAAACGCACCGGCGGCATCCCATCCGCTGCCGCAGCCGCGCATGCGACCAAGCCCGTGCAGAAAATCCCCGTCCGCCGACCCCGCCGCCTGCGCTGGGCGGTGCCGGCCATGAGCGCCGCCGCCCTGCTTGGGGTGGGATTATTCGCCTTCCAAC
>JAQGPD010000261.1 GCA_028293305.1 Verrucomicrobiales bacterium
GTTGGAAGAAATTGGAGGGAGCCGGAATGAAATGGAAGGAGTTGAAGGGATCTGGAAAGAAATGGCAGGAGTTGGAGGGATCTGGAAAGAAATGGGAGGAGTTGGAGGGAGCTGGAAAGAATCGGGAGGAGATGGAGGAAGCTGGAAAGAAACGACAGGAGATGGGAAGATATGGAATGGAGATGAAAGAAGCTGAAAAGATAAGGCAGGAGATGTAAAATGTTGGAAAGATCAGGAAGGAGATGGAAGGATATGGGTAATACCATTTCCGCAAAAAGATGAGGATTTTGGCAGGGTTGTCCCCCCTCAACCGCTCAGCCTTGGCTGTTGCCCCGAAAGCAAATGACCGCGTAGCGGTCACGGAAGGTAGCCGTGGGATTTATCCCGCGGTCTGTTAGTAAAAAGCCTTTGCGTCACGTAGTGACGAAGGAAAAGAGCGTGTGGAAATTGCCGATTTTCGGCTGGAACCGGTATAGCAAGATTCTCCCTGATCAAGCATGGACAATCACAGATTTTTCCAGCTATCCGGATTGGCGCCTATTCGCGTGCATTCGCGGTTAAACCGGTTTCCCATTACTAACCAAATCCCCCGCGTTCGCCACCCTAACCCCGCCGCGCCTCCGCCAGCAGGTTGAGCACCAACTCGCGCAATTCGCCGGGTTGATAGGGCTTCGGCAGCACGGCGCGGAATCCGAAATCCGCGTAACGCGACATGATGGGATCGTCACTGTATCCTGACGAAACAATGGCCTGCACTTTCGGATCCAGTTGCCGCAGTTTCTCCATCGCCTGCGCGCCGCCCATGCCGTTCGGAATGGACAGGTCCATGACCACCAGATCATAACGATTTCCCTGCAGGAGCGCTTCCGTATAGCGCGATACCGCTTCGGATCCCTCGCTGGTCGGAGTGACCTCGCATCCGGCGGCCGTCAGGTTGCTCACGATCAACTGGCGGATCAAAGGCTCGTCCTCCAGCACCAGAATACGCCGCACGCGATCGGTGGCGGGAGTCGCGTTGGATTCCTCCGGGACGGCGGGCGCCTCCGGTTTTTCCGGGGCCTGGGCGGCGGGCAGATGCACCCGCACCAAGGTCCCTCCTTCCGCCAAGCCGGAGAGGGCCAGCGTGCCGCCGTGGGCTTTGGTGATGGATTCGCAAACTGTCAGGCCCAGTCCGGTGGCATTGCTTTCCCCGCGCGTCGTGAAATACGGTTCGAACACGTGCGGCAGCGTTTCCTCGTCGATGCCTTCCCCGGCATCCGCCACTTCCACTGTTAAAAACAAAGCCGCCGCCGTCGCGCTATCCGCACCCGCCGGAGGCTTGGAAATCCCGTCAGTAAATTCGCCATCCTCCGCCGGTTCCTCCGTCCTGCGCTCAAGGCCCCGGGCGCATATAAGACGCAGCGTCACCGTGCCTCCATGAGGCTGCGCCTGTTCCGCGTTCCTGACAAGATTGCTCAGCAACCTGCGGATCTGATGCCGGTCCACCTCAGCCGGGCAGGGGACATCCGGGACTTCCAGCTTATATTCCGTGCCGCTCCGCCGCGGCCATTCCGCGAACCATTCGCGGACCAACCGGCCCAGCTCCGTGGGCTGGCGGATCGGCACGCCGCCGCGGGCGAACGTCAAAAGTTGCTGCACCAGATTCTGCGCCTGCAGGCTCGCGCGCCGCGCCGCTGACAATTCCTGCAGACACGGCGCATCCGGCTCCATCCGCATTTCCGCCAGACTCAGATTGCCCAGCAAAACTGTCAGGAGATTGTTGAAATCGTGGGCAAATCCGCGCGCCAGCAAGCCGAGCGACTCCAATTTCTCCAACTTGTCCTGGTGCTGCTCCGCCTGCTTCCGGCCCGTGATATCGCGCATGAGCACCAGCAGACCCTGACCGAAAGGATAAAGCTGCACTTCATACCAGGCCCGCCGCGCCTCATGCTCCAGCTCAAACGAAGCCGGCGTGCGATGTGTCAGGGCGGTGGAAAATTCATGATAGTATTGCCGGTGGAGACTGGGCGGAAACACATCCCATAACACCTCGCCGAGCAGCGCCTCGCGCCGTTCCTCCATCACTCCGGCCGCCAGGGCATTCAGATAGGTGATGCGCCAGTCCGCATCCAGCGCCAGCAGCGGATCCGCAATGCTGCTGACAATTCCCGCCAGATTCGGGAACGGGCTGTTGCCCAGCGCCTCGTTCAAGGAAACCGGCGGCGCCGCGACCGTCTCCGGAGCGGCGGCATCGCGCCGGCGGAAAAGCACCACAATGCCCGTGAGTGATCCATCCGCATCCCGGATCGGAGTCGTATTATCCTCAATATGAACCGGTCGCCCATCCCGGTCCGTCAGCAGGATCGTGCGGCTGGGCACTCCCGAAACAAGACCGGAGGGTTCCAAAGCCTCGCCGTTTGGCAGGGCCACGCGGAAAACTTCATGCAGCGGGCGGCCCATGGCCTCGCCCGACGACCATCCGGTCAACTGTTCCGCGACCGGGTTCATGAAGTTGATCACTCCCAGCATGTCCGTGGAAATAACGCCTTCCGCCATGCTTTTCAGGGTCGAGACAAACCGGTCCTCGCTGGTTTGCAATTTCATCATCGCCGTGTGCCGTGCGTGCGCCAGTTCCACCACGGAGCGCAATTCGCTCTCATGGAATGGCTTTAAAAGATACCCATAAGGCTGCGCCGCGCGGGCCCGGATGAGGGTGGATTCATCCGCAAATGCCGTTAGAAAAATGATGGGAACCCGATGCGCCGCCTGCAACCGCGTCGCCGTTTCCACGCCGTCCATCCCGTGATCCAGCTGGATATCCATCAACACCACGTCCGGCACCTGGCGGTTCATGGCGGCCAGGGCCTCCTCACCGGTGCGGCAAAGTGCGGAAACCTCGAAACCCAACCTTGTCAGGGTGGCTTCCAGGTCCCGGGCCACGAGGGGTTCATCCTCCACTACCAGGATACGCAGGGCATTCATCACGGATGTCTCCGCCGGAGCGTTGACGGACCATCCGTAAGGACTGCCTGGGGCGGCAACAACGGGAAAATCAGGAGCGTATCGAATGGACATTCGGGATAGGAAGCGACGCACTGGCGGGGATTTGTGCGTCCACGGCAAGCGCGCAATGAACGATTTTAATCCAGGCCCGCACGTCATCGCGCAGCAAATTCCCTCCGGCCCGCAGACTATTCCTTGCCCACCGCTTTCCGGCGGAGGGCCAGCACGGCCATCACCAAAAAGATCAGCGCCGCGACGCGGACGATGAAGGCCATCACGCCGACCAACACCCAGATCCCGAGGGCTGCGGCCACGAGGGCCAGAGCCATGAATGCGATGGAAGCAGGTTTATTGCTCATGGAATTCCGGGATCGAAGTGTTGGTGGGCGTTAGGAAGAAGATAAAACGGGGACTACTTCATGTCGTTGAGCATCTTCTCCACTTCGGCGCGGGACTTGCCGAGGCGTTTTTGGAGGCGGCCGTAGAGTTCCTCTTCCTTGCCTTCGGCGTAGAGGAGATCGTCGTCGGTCAGGTCGGCATACTGCTGCTTGAGTTGGCCTTTGGCGGAGTTCCAGTTTCCTTTCCACCACAGTTTGGTGGAGGATGGGGTTTCCACGACGACCGAGGAATTCGGCGAAGTGCGGACTTCGGTTTGTTTGTCACAGGACACGAAGAGAACCGCGGCGGCGGCCAAAAAGAGGATGTTTTTCATAGGTGTGTTGGGTGGGTGTTGCTGAAGAAAGGTCCGCCGATGCAATCTGGCGGACCCGCCGATTGCTTCTGCATTCGATGGGCCACGACTTTTTCATCAGAAGTCAAATTCCCGTAAGTGTCTCAAAATCAGACGATTAACAAAACTTCCGGCCATCGGCCCCGGCCACTTAATTTGAAAAAACCGTCGCGCAATGCGGCGGCCATCCCCGGGCGTGCGGCATTCCGCGCCAGCCGGACCCGGCGGCAATCCGGTTGCAAACCGCCGGGCCGGTGTTCTGGTGAAGCGTGAAAAATTGCCTTTCCGTGCTGCGACTTAGCCCGCTCCGCCATGCGGTGGCGGAGCTTTACCTTCCATTGTCGTAAGCCGTCGGCGCAGCGTCCTCCCGGACCTGCCGGACGCGGCGGCGGATTCCTCCCGGATTCCCCGCTTTATTCCCAGCCTTGATTTTTCACCTTCTTTTTTATTTCCTATCATGATTCCTGTTCCTTCTGTTAAATACCGTGCCCACCCTCCGGTCCATTTGCCGGACCGCACCTGGCCGGACCGCACCCTCACCCAGGCCCCGCGTTGGTGCTCCGTCGACCTCCGCGATGGCAACCAGGCCTTGGCGGTGCCGATGAATGTTTCACAAAAATTGGAAATGTTCGACGCGCTCGTGAAGTGCGGTTTCAAGGAAATCGAGGTCGGATTCCCCGCCGCCTCCAACACGGAATTCGCCTTCAACCGCCGCCTCATTGACGAAAAACGCATCCCGGAGGACGTCACCATCCAAGTTCTGGTCCAAGCCCGCGAGGACCTGATCGAACGCACGGTCGAGAGTCTGATCGGCGCCCGCCGCGTCATCATCCACTTATATAACAGCACTTCCCCCGCGCAGCGCCGCGTCGTCTTTGGGAAAACCAAGGAGGAAATCATCGGCATCGCGCGGCAGGGAGCCCGCCTGATCAAGGACCGGCTTTCGCGCCTGGAATCCACCGGCACGGAAGTTATCCTGCAATACTCGCCGGAAAGCTTCAGCGCCACGGAAGTGGAATTCGCCAAGGAAATCAGTGAGGCCGTGATGGAGGTCTGGCAGCCGACGCCGGAGCGGAAAATGATCCTGAATCTGCCTGACACCGTCGAGGTGGCGATGCCGAATGTCTATGCCGATCAAATAGAATGGATGTGCCGGAATATCAAAAACCGGGACAGTCTTGTTATTTCCCTGCACACGCATAACGACCGCGGCACCGGCGTCGCGGCCACCGAGCTGGGCTTGCTGGCGGGAGCGGACCGGGTGGAGGGCACCTTGTTCGGCAATGGCGAGCGCACCGGAAATCTGGATATCGTCACGGTGGCCATGAATTGTTATATGCACGGCATCGCGCCGGGCCTGGATTTCTCCAACATCAATGCCCTGGCCGACATGTATCACCGCACCACCGGCATGACTGTGCCGCCGCGGCAGCCGTATGCCGGCGAACTGGTCTTCACGGCCTTCAGCGGCAGCCACCAGGACGCCATCAAAAAAGGCCTCGCCGAACGCGATGCCGGCAAGGGGCCGGAACATTGGGACGTGCCTTACCTGACGATCGATCCCTCGGACCTCGGCCGCGAATACCGTGAGGTCATCCGCGTGAACAGCCAAAGCGGCAAAGGCGGGGTGGCCTTCATGTTGGAAAGCGAATTCGGCATCGAGCTCCCCAAAGACCTGCAACGCGAGTTCGGTCCCCTGGCCAATGACGCCGTGGACCAACTCGGCCGCGAAGTCAGCGGCGCGGAGCTGAAGGACATGTTTTGGAAGGAATACGTCGACCGCACAAGCCCGTGGGAACTGCGTCATTTCCATGCGGATGGCGTGGATGGCGTCTTCAAAAGCCGGGCATCCGCGCGCCACTCCGGCGAGGAAAAACAACTGACCGGTGAAGGCAACGGACCCATCGCGGCCTTTGTGAAATCCTTGATCGAAGCCGGCGTTCCGGCCTTTGAAGTGAGTGATTTCAAACAACACGCCCTCAGCGCCGGCACCGGAGCCAGCGCCATTGCCTATCTTAAAATTACCGGCCCCGGCGGACGCACCCGCTGGGGCGCCGGCGTGGACACCAACATTGAACTCGCCTCCATCAAAGCCGTGCTCAGCGCGCTGAACCGGCTGGGGGCCTGAGAGGAGTCTGTCCGCCCGTAACCGCACTCGAGGAGGGCTGGCGGGGTGGAATGCTAACTACACTCGGGTGGGTGGGTGGAAGGATAACCACACCCGGGAAGATTGGCGGAATGCTTTGGAGTGCGTGCAGCTTGCTGCCGCTTTCGGGAAGGCAGCTTGCTGCCGTGTTTGGTCACGTGCAGGGAACGATTGGAAAGAACTATTTCCGTTCGGCGCGGGCAAGCCCGCTCGCAGAAAGCGGCGACAAGTCGCCGCACTCGAAAGCGGCGACAAGTCGCCGCACTCCAAAGCGGCAAGCCGCACGTTGAAGCCGCACTCCAGAGCGCCACGCCGCAGCGGCACGCCGGCTCGCCACAAGCCGGCTCGATTCAACGAGGTTTTCGCCGCCGCGCATGATTGGGCACGGCATCCCGAGCCTCGAGCCTAACCTGCCTTCCGCGCCGCCTTTTTCCTTTCGCGGGGGAAAGGATCAGGCGGGAGGAGGCAGGATTTTGGGGAAGATCGGTGAGGGTTCGCCGAGCGTGTGACCATCGGTGAGCAGGCCCCAGGCGAGGTCGGACAAAGTGAAACCATCCGGCGGCGTCCAGCCGAGTTGTGACTGCATTTTGGCGGCGGCGGTGGGCATGACCGGCGCCAGCAGCACGCTGAGGTGGACCATGGCTTCGGCAATGTGCCCCATGATGCTCGCGACCAGGTCGGCGTTGGCGGGGTCTTTCGCTAGTTTGAAGGGCGCGGTTTGGTCGATGAATTCATTGGCCTGACGCGCGGTGTCGAGGACATCCGACAGCACTTTCTGGATCTGCCAGGTTTTCATATGGCCGCGGGCGGCGTCCGGCAGGGCGGCCACCTTGGCGCGCAGGTCGGCCTGGGCGGGAGAGTCGAATGCGGTGTGCCGCAGTTTTCCGCCGAGGTATTTTTTCGCCATGTTCAGCGTGCGGTTCAGGAGGTTGCCGAGGATGTCGGCCAGCTCCTTGTTATTGCGGAAAAGCACGCGCTCATCACTCATGTCGCTGTCCTGACCGGTCGCGATCTCCGCCAGCAGGAAATAACGCAGGGCGTCCGTCCCGATGCTGTCGGCGATGGAGTTGGGATCGATGACATTTCCCAGGCTCTTGCTCATTTTTTCGCCGCGCGCGTTCCACCAGCCGTGGACCAGCAGGCGTGGCAGATCCGCATCCGCGAAGCCGCAGGCGTGCAGCATGATGGGCCAGTAAATGCCGTGCGCGGGGATGAGGATGTCTTTTCCTATCACATGGACGACGTCGGCGCCCTGCCAGGTTTTTTCCCAGACGGGCAGTCCGCTGGTCCCGGGCGAGGCGTCGCGGAATCCGGCGAAGCTGATGTAGTTTGTCAGGGCGTCGAACCACACATAGGTCACGTAGTCGCGGTCGAATGGCAGCTCGATGCCCCACGTCAGGCGGCTTTTCGGGCGGGAGATGCAGAGGTCCATGCCGTCGGATTCCACGGCATTGATCAACTGCGACAGACGGTTGGCGGGGAAGACAAAGTCAGGATTGGATTGCAGATAGGCGCGCAGCCAGGGCAGGTGGTCGGTGAGTTTGAAATACCAATTTTCCTCATCCAGCTCCGTGACCTCGCCCCACTCCGGACCGAAATTCCCGGAGGCGTCGCGGTCCTTGTCGGTGAGATCCTGCTCCTGCCGGGTGCTGTAAAAGCGGCGCGTGTTTTTCTTATAAAGCTGTCCGCTGTCATGAAGTTGTTGGAGCAGCGACTGCACGATGATTGTATGGCGCGGGTCGGTGGTTTCCACCCAGCCGTCGGGTTTCACTTCCAGGCGTTCCCAGAGAGCGGTGAATTTCGCGGTGATTTCCGCCACATAAGCCTGCGGGGACACGCCGGCTTTTTCCGCGGTTTGTTGCACTTTCTGACCATGCTGGTCGACTCCTGTCAGGAAATAAACGGGCTGCCCATCGAGGCGTTGGAAGCGGGCGATGGCATCCGCCAACACTTTTTCGTAGGCATGGCCGATGTGCGGCGCACCGTTGGTGTAGTCGATGGCGGTGGTGATGAAAAGCGGCTGGGACATGGGGCAAAGCATGGTCGGCTGAGGCGCGCGGGCAACGGTGGATTGCGCGGGGCATTCATTTGATTGAGGACTGATTTCCTTAATTGTCACCAATTTGCATTTGCATTCGGATTGCAATAGTGGATTGGATGCGGCATGACCCTTTCAGACAGGAAAAATTCAGAACACCGCCGCTGGCTGGTGGCGTTGATGGCGGCGGCCACTCCGGGAATGGCGTTCGCGCAGGCGCCGGAACAGCTGGAGGAAATCAGTATGGAGGAAGTGGTGGTGACCTCATCGCCGCTGGGCCGGACGTTGTTCCAGCAGGCACAAGCGGTGTCGATTTTGGAAGGCGCGGAGTTGCGTCAGGCCCTGCAGCCCTCGCTCGGCGACACCCTGGCGAAACTCCCGGGGGTGAACTCCACAGGATTCGCCCCGGGCGCGGGGAGGCCGGTCATCCGGGGGCTGGGGGAGGATCGGATCCGGGTTTTGAACAATGGGGTGAATGTGTTGGATGTGTCCAATGTCAGTCCCGACCATGCGGTGACGGTGGACCCGCTGGTGATCGAAAAAGTGGAGGTGGTCCGCGGTCCGGCGGGTTTGTTATATGGGCCAAATGGAGTGGGCGGCGTGGTGAATGTGTTGGATGGGCGCATTCCCTTGAAGGAGTTTCAGGCGGGTGCCAACGGGTGGCCGGTGTCGGGAAAACTGGATAGTCGATACGGGAGCGGCTCGGATTTGTGGTCGGGCGGAGGGAGCCTTGAGACGGGGAAAGGACCGGTGGCGGTGCACATCGATGCCTTTGATAGGAAGGCCGGTGATTTGAAAATTCCCGGCGCGGCCCGGAGCGCCCGCTTGCGTGCGAGCCAGCCCTTGGAGCCGGGGGAAAAAGAGGTGACGGGACGGCTGCCGAACAGCTTCACGGAAAGCCGGGGCGGCTCGGCGGGGGCGTCGTATTTTTGGGATGGCGGATTTTTTGGGGGATCGTGGTCCACTTTGGAAAGTCGTTATGGAACCGTGGCGGAGCCGGATGTGACCATTGGCTTGGAGCAGGAAGCGTGGTCCGGCCGGGGGGCGTTTTATGAACCTTTTGCGGGCATCGCGGAAATCAGTTATCGACTGGGCTTCACGGAATATGAGCATACGGAGTTTGAGGGGGCGGAGGCGGGGACGCTTTTCAAAATTGAGGGGCATGAAGGCCGGGTGGAAATGCGTCAGGAGAAAGTCGGCGCGTTGGAAGGCACGTTCGGGGTGCAGTGGAACCGGACGGATTTTTCGGCTTTGGGGGAGGAGGCGTTTTTGCCGCGGCTTGGGGCGGATGGGAATGCGGTGTTTGTTTTCGAGGAATTGACGCTGGGGGATTTCCGTTGGCAGGCGGGAATGCGTTATGACCGGACGGAAGTCGCGAGCCAAAAAACGGAAGGTTTCGGGGAGGGATGGAGCCGGGATTTTGATGCCTTGAGCGGCTCGGCCGGAGTGGTGTGGGATTTGCCCGGAGACTGGAGCGCAGCGGTGAATGCGGCCTACACGCAACGGGCACCGACTTATGTGGAGCTGCTGGCCGACGGCCCGCATTTGGCGACGGCGGCTTATGAACGCGGGGACCGTGACTTGAAATTGGAGCGGTCCCTGGGGGTGGATGTCAGCCTGCGGAAAACGGCGGGAGCGGTGACGGGAAGTGTGAGTGGATTTTATAACCGGTTTTCGGATTATATCGGCGCATTTCCGGAAGGTGGGACGGACGGGGATTTGGAGGCGACGGATGGTTTGCCTTTATATCAATACAGTGCGGTGGGGGCAAACTTCATGGGCGGCGAGGCGGAGGTTACTTTTCATCTTTGGAATCCGGCTGAAAGCGGTGCGGAGGAGACGGAAAAAAACGGACGTGGGGAAAAGCCGGAGCGGCGATTGGATTTGGAGTGGAAGGCGGATTATGTGTATACAACGATCCGTGGCGAAGGCGATGGGTTGCCGCGCATTCCGCCTTTCCGGACTTCGGCGGCTCTGGTGCTGGGGGTGGATCGGTTCACGGGGCGGATTGAGGGACAATATTCCGCGGCTCAGCGGAGGACGGCGGATTTTGAGGAGCCGACGGATTCGTTTTTCCTGCTGAATGCGGGGCTTTCCTGGCAAGTTCTGCGCGGGCCCGTGGAGGTGGAGATATTTGTCAGGGGGACGAATCTTCTGAATGAGGAGGCTCGGCTGCACACGTCGTTTTTGAAGGAGATCGCGCCGATGGAAGGACGGGCGGTCATGGTGGGAATGTCGGCCGCCTTTTGAGAGAGGCGCGGGGCGGGAGGGGCCGGACCCGGACGTGCAGGGTTGGCTTGCGTGCGTCGGACGGCCGGGCATGATGCGGGATGAAATTGCCAGATGAAGTGAGCGAATTGATCCGGATGGCCTTGGCGGAGGACGTGGGGCCGGGGGATTTGACGGCGGAATTTTTTGTTCCGGCGGAGGCGCGGTTGGAGGCGGTGATCCTGGCGAAGGAGGCCGGGGTGCTGGCGGGAGTGGAGGTGGCGGCGGCGGTTTTCCAGGCGGTGGATCCGGGGCTTACCGTGAAAGTGCTGCGCACGGATGGCGAGGCGCTGGCGGTGCGGGATCATGTTATTGAATTGTCAGGATCGGCACGGAGTGTGCTGACGGCGGAGCGGACGGCGCTGAATTTTCTGCAACGGCTGAGCGGCATTGCCTCGCAGACGGCGGTGTATGTCAGGGCGGTGGCGGGGACGGGCACGCAGATTCTGGACACGCGCAAAACGACGCCGGGTTGGCGGTGGTTGGAAAAAGCGGCGGTGCGCGCCGGGGGCGGGACGAATCATCGGACGGGGCTTTATGATATGGTGATGGTGAAGGATAACCATTTGCCGGAAGCGGGCGGATTGGAGGGATTGCAGCGGAGCATTGATGCCCTGCAGGCGGCGCGGCCGGGGGTGAAGGTGGAGTTGGAGGCGGACACGGTGGAGCAGGTGCGGGGCTTTTTGGGACTGCGCGGGGTGTCGTTTATTTTGCTGGATAACATGTCCACCGAAACCATGCGGGAGTGTGTGGCCTTGGCTTCGGGCAGCGGCGTGAAGCTGGAGGCGAGCGGTGGCATCACGCTGGCGAGGTTGCCGGAAATCGCCGCCACGGGGGTGGATTTCATCAGTTCCGGAGCGTTGACGCATTCGGTCAGGGCGCTGGATCTGTCGTTGGATGTGGTGGGAACGGCCTTCTGATAACACATCGATTTTGATGATCCGGGGGTTTGGAAAACGAACATTTTTGACTGACGGATGAGCATTGAACCGACTGCGTTGAATGGTGAATGGATGAGCGCGGAGCTGCCGGATTGGACGGTGGTGTGTCTTGGCAGGATCGCTTCCACGAACGATGAGGCGCGGCGGCGGGGAGCGGCGGGGGATGGAAGTTGGACGGCGGTGCTGGCGGAGGAACAGACGGCGGGTCGGGGTCGGCGGGGGGCGCGGTGGGTTTCGCCGGCGGGGCGGAATGGGATGGTTTCCGTTTTGTTAAGGCCGGGTGGGGAATTGCCTGCGGAGCGTTGGACGCGGCTGACTTTGGCGGCGGCGTTGGCGGGGTGCGATGCCTTGGATGCGGTGCCGGGGATGCACAGCGCGGCGGAGGTGAAGTGGCCGAATGATCTTTATTTGTCAGGGAAAAAAGTGGCCGGCATCCTGGTGGAGAGCGCGTGGGGGACGGAGGGTGGATTTGTGGTGGTGGGCACGGGTTTCAATCTCAATGTGGCGGGTGCCGAGTTTCCTGACGAACTGCGGCAGACCGCTACTTCCGTCTGGATGGAGCGGGGGGGGCTGGCGGTGGACCGGACGGTTTTCCTGACAAACTTTCTGAAGGCTCTGCGCATTCGTTGCGATGAGGCTGGAAACGGCTTTCCGGAGATGATAGCGGAGGCGTGGCGGCGGAGCTGGCTGGCGGGAAAACGGGTGGGTCTGACTTCGGCGGGCGTGGAGATGGAGGGGCTGGCGTGGGGCCTGGGGCCGGAGGGGGAGTTGTTATTGAAAATGGAAACGGGGGAAGTGCGGGCGATATCGAGTGCGGATTTGGTGCGGCCGGTGAGCGGGGAATAAACTTGCCGGCGGAGGGCGGAGGCGGGATGATAAGGAAATGAGTATCAGGCTTTCAATGAAAGTGTTGTGGGGCGTGACCGGTCTCGTGCTGGGCGCGGCGGGTGGTTATTTGGCAGGCCGGGCGGCGGTTCCGAGGGGAGGGGTGCCTGAGTCGGCCAAGGTGCGGGAGCGGGGAATTTCGGTGGGGAGCGGAGGCGGGGTGCCGAAGCCAGGCGCGAAGGATAACAAATCCACGGGGCTGGTGGGGAAAGGATCCGAAGGGGAATGGACGGGGTTTTTAAAAGATGTCAGGGAACTGACGCCGGGCCGGGCGCTGCGGAAAATCCTGGAGGAGCGCGATCCTGTGAGGCGGCTGGGGTTGATGCGGGAATGGTCGGCTTTGCTGAAGCCGGAGGAGATGATGGAGGTGATGAAAGAGTTCAAAGGGATGATGGAGGCGCAGGAGCGGGTGGGAGGGGAGGAGGTGATGGGGTTGTTTTTGCAGTCACTCGAAGTGATAGCGCAGGGCATGGTGGACCGTGGGGCGGCGGATGTGTTGAAAGTGTTATTGATGCAGGGCGGGGGGAAGGAGGGGGAGGAGAAGGATCTGGCGATGGGGCTGAGCACGCAGGTTTTCAAAAAGTGGGCGGAGCATGATCCGGGGGCGGCGCGGGCGCTCCTGGAGGCGCGGTTGGCGGCGGGTGGGAAAATGGGAGAGTTGGAGCGTGAGTTTTCAAAGGATCTGATGAGGGCTTGGGTGAAGACGGAGCCGGAGGCGGCTATGGCGTGGTTATTGAAACAGCCGGAGGAGCTGCAGCAGGTTTCCATAGGGACAACCTTCCAGTCCTTGTCACATACGGATCCGGAGAAGGCGCTGCGAATGGTGGAGGCTCAGGCGGATTTGCCGGGGCGCGGGGAAATCGCGGGGACGATCGCGGAGTGGTGGGCGAAGACGAGTCCTGACAAGGCGTTGGAATGGGCCAGGGGATTGCCGGAGGTGTTGGCGGGGCGTTCTGTGCGGCAGGCCATGTCCAGCTGGGCGGAGAAGGACCTGGCAGGGGCGCGGCAGGCGCTGGAGGGGTTGAGCGGACCTTTGCGGCAGGCGGCTTTGCCTGCGGTGGTGGCGCATTGGGAGAAGGGGAAGTGGGGCGAGGCTGCGGCGTTTTTGGGAGCGCAGCCTGCGGGAACGGGTCGGGTGGAGGCGGTGGGGGATTTGGTTTCCCGGTGGGTGGAGGCGGATCAGCAGGGGGCGTCCGGTTGGTTGGCGGGTCAGCCGGCGGGGCCGGAGCGGGATGCGGGGGCGACGGTGTTGGCGCATGAGGTCAGGGAGACCGATCCGGAGGCGGCGGCGGTGTGGGGGGCGACGCTCAGCAATGGGGAGGAGAGGCGGGATTCCCTGAAGGCGACTTTACGGGAATGGTATGGAAAGTCCGTGCCGGAGGCGTTGGAGTGGTGAGGGAATACGAAGGAAATAACAGATAGTGACCGTGCTTTTCTTCTGGGGGAAATGCCGGCGCCGGAAAAGTGAGGGGATTCGGGTTGTTACGGTGGGGGTTTGTGAGATGGGCATAAAAAAAGGAGGAAGCGGTGAGGCTTCCTCCTTTTTTATGGGCTGCAGCCTTGGTATGGAGGCTACGGCTGTTGTGTGTCCGCGGGTCTGCTTATTTGGTGGTGTAACGGGTCCATTTTCCGCTGCCCTTCTTGATGAAGTTGCCGTCCATGGCTTTGATGGCGCGGAGGTAGAAAACGCCGGCGTCCTGGGCGGCGGCGCGGGCGGAGATGCCTTCGCTGCCGGCGGCGGCGACGACGCGGCGGAGGCGTTCGACGACTTCCTCTTCGGGGAGGCGTTTGCCGCGGCCGTTGGATTTGCGGTAGGAATAGATGGGGGCGGCGTCGGTCGCGGGGGCGGTGGAGGCGGGGGTGGTGAGCTCTGCGGCCCAGCCTTTGGTGGCACGGGTGGTGCGGACGCCGCTGAGGTCGGATTCGAGCCTGCTGAGTTCCTCGCGAAGCTGGGCCACTTTGCGTTGGCGGAGTTTCGCCAACTCGCTTTCGAGTTCGCTGATGCGGCGGTCAATCAAATCGGATTTCATCGTGGTGAGTGGGGGTGGGGGGAGGGTTTTTGGTTACTGATTATTTGTTGGGGCGAAGCTGCCAATCCTTCGTTATGAACGAAAAGTCGGCGGATGCTTTGTAAGTAACCAATGTGGAGCAAATTAGTCAACTGTAATTTGTGCATAAAAAATAACGTCGTTTTCAACGGGTTGTGACTTTTCCCCCTGACGAAAGAAAATGGATGGAATGAGCCGTCAGGAGTTGGTGACGGTTGTGTAAAGCGTTCTTATTCAACAAGATAACAATCGCTCGATACTGCCGGAATTATTAATCGGGATCGGAATATGGGTTGGAAACCGAAATTAAGAATTGGTAAGCCGGTCACACAAAAAAACTGCTGCTGCGGAATGGGGTTGCGTGATGGACGGTGAGGATGCGGGTGGCAGGATGATGCAGGATATGAAAGCTATCACTAGGCGGAGGGTTTGAGGGGTGGGAGGAAGGGGGTGGATCCGGGGCGTTTGACGTTGGTGAAAGCGGGGCCATGATGGCGGGGTGAGGTTGTTTTTATTGCTCCTGGGATTGGCTTTGCTGGTTTTGATTCCTTTCTTTTTTTGGGGGGAGGGTTTTATGGCGCTGTTTGAGGGTGAGGGGGCGAGGAGGTGGCTGGTGGTGTATGGGAGGGAGTGGGCGTGGCTGGCGGGGGCTTTGTTGCTGGTTTCGGATTTGGTTTTGCCGGTGCCGGCGACGGCGGTGATCGGGGGGTTGGGGTATGTGTATGGTGGATTGGCGGGAGGACTGTTGGGGGCGGCGGGTTCGTTTTTGTCAGGGCTGGTGGCTTATGAGGGCTGCCGGCGCTGGGGGATGCGGGCGGCGGACCGGGTGCTGGGGGCGGCGGACCGGGTGCGGGCGGAACGGATTTTCGCGGGGGGAATGGGAGGGTGGCTGGTGGCGTTGTCCCGCTGGATGCCGCTGTTGCCGGAGATGACGGCCTGCATGGCGGGGCTGACGGGGATGGAGCGCGGGCGGTTTTATGCGGCGCTGGGTTGCGGATGTGTGCCGATGGGTCTGACGTTCGCGTATATCGGGGCGACGGGAGTGGAACGGCCGGGGTTGGCGTTGGGGTTGAGCGCGGGGTTGCCGGCGGTTTTATATGGGGTCGCTGCTTTGTATGTGAAGTGGCGGAGCGCGGGGGTGGGGAAGGGGACGGAGACGGAGAGTTAGGCTTGCTGGAGCTGAGGGGGGAGCGGGTGGTTGTGGTTGCTATTGCGGCATGGGCGCGGTGCTGCGCGGATGGGGCATGTGGGTCAATGAGGCTGCGGCGTGGGGCGGGGGACCGGGAAGTTTTCCGGATGCAGGGGATGCGGTCATGGTTGATGGGTCCTGCGGTTCCGTGTGGTTCGGGGCGTCTGTTTTTTTATATGAGTTCCTCTTTTGTTGATCCGACTCCTTCATCGTCATCCGGTTCCGCCGCGGGAGGCGGTGGGGCTGCGGGGGGCGGGGAACGGCGGACGCTGCGGACGTATGCGCGGCGTGAGGATGCGGAGCAGGCGAGGGGGGCGCTGGAGGACCATGGGATAACGGCGCGGGTGGATGAGCATTTTTTCCGGAAGTCGTCAGGGGAACGGGTGTCGGGCGGGTGCTCGCTGACGGTGCCGGTGGGGGCTGCGGCGGAGGCGGCGCGGGTGCTTTTGAAGATGCCGCCGACGGAAACGGCGGGCCGGGCGGCGGCGCCGGAGCCGATGGTGGAGACGGCGGCGGGTCGCAATCTGATGCGGCGCCGGGTGGGGCCGCGGACGCGCCAGAGGAGCAGTCTGCCGATGATTCTGATCGCGATCCTATGCAGTGCGATGGGGATCTATTGGGTGGTCCGGCAGGCGATGAAGGGAAAATTCGTGCCGCCGGCGGTGGAGGACAATCCGGACAATATTTTTGTGAGGGAGGATCTGAACTGGGATGGGGAGGATGATAGTATCCGGGAGTATACTCCGGGGGGTAATATGTTATCGATGGTGGAGGACCGTGATTTTGACGGAAAAATGGATGTGAGGTGGATTTGGCAGCGGGGGCAGATGATGTATCGGGACCGGGATCTGGACCGGGATGGGACGATGGATGAGCGGACGGTTTTCGATGCCTACAATGAGCCGTTTTATGTGGACCTGAGACGTCAGGGGAAGGGCCCTGTCATTTTGCGGCGGGTGTATCGGGAGGGGGTGTTGTGGAAGATTCTGGAGGATGCGGATGCGGACACGTATTTTGATAGGATCCGGGAATTCAGTCCGGAGGGTGGGATTATCCGGGATGGGAATTTGGAGAAGGACTCGGCGGAGAATGGCGTGCCGAAGGCTGAGGCCCTGCCGCAGGGCGGGGTGAGGGAATCGGCATTGCCCCTGGCTCCATCCGCAGGGGGCAGGGCGGGAAGAACGGCGTCCGGGAGCGGGTCCGGGGCGGCGGCCCGGCCGGCGGGTGCGGGGGATGCTGTGGAGAAATCGGATGCTGTGGAGAAATCGGGTGCGGTGGAAAAGGCGGATGCGGTGGAGAAATCGGATGCGGAGGACAAGTCGGCGGCGCCGGAGTGATGCGGGTTAGGCGCGGGGGCTGGGGATGAGGCCGGGAGTGGGTAGCGGGGTTTTCTTGCGGAATTTGCTTTTGGGCTTTTC
>JAQGPD010000272.1 GCA_028293305.1 Verrucomicrobiales bacterium
CCCCGCCGGTAACCACCCCGCCTCCGCGCCCACCGGATAACCTTTGGGAGCCGAAAGCCATCCTTGTTATGGTCCTGGCGCTGCTATTGCTGTTTTTTTTGTTTCGGGTTCGGAAATCGCGCCCAGGCCCCGCTGGTAAATAACATCCTCCCCACGCCACGCAGCATCACACTATCGATAAATGGAATAACCTGACTTATCCTATCAATACCGCACTGCCACGAGTTATTGCAGGGCACGCCTTGCAAGCCTCTGGCCAGGCAACCCGACCGTGGCTTATCACTTATCCCGCATTTCGCCTTTCCGCCCGCCGCGCCGGAATAACAAAAGTCCCGCCGCAGCGGCACCGCACAGCGTCACGGAAGGCTCCGGCACGAAGTTCACCGCATTCAAATTGTCGATACCCAAATAACCGATCTCCGAACCAACCCCCGGCGCGATCCGGAACTCATCCACCGAGCCAAAGCCGGGAATGGCACTGACATCAAATGGCTCCAGGATTTGCACCGACCCATTTGTCAGGGACAATGTCCGCGAAAACGTCGCCACCTGCAATCCATCCCGCCACCCGGTCAGCACCACCGTCACTGCGGGATCCGTCCCATTCATGGTCGTCAGCGAAACGCCGAGATTTCGCAGACTGAAATCCTCCCCGCCATTCGACCGGACGGAAAAGCGGTTCATGCTGACGGCATTGCTATCGGCAGGATAATACTGCACTCCATTTCCCGTGCCCCACGCGAGATCGCCGACATAAAGCCCCACGGGCACGGCGGAGTTCAATATGACATTGAAATCATAACCAAACACATCCGTGGCGGAAAGTCCCGCCCCGTTCGCCACGCCGAAAGCCTCCGTGGTGGCGGGACCCTCGAAGGTCGTGATGCCACTGATCGGAGTGGCTGATAAAGCGGTTCCGCCGGTGGCGGCCAACATCACGGCGAAAAGGAATCGATTGGGGGGAGTCATGGCGCAACCCCTTCAGCATCAACAAATCTAACGCAAGTGAAACCTGGCGGAAAACTTGGATATTTCCATTTCCATCAAACCGTTGGCACCTGGACATAACGAGGTGCACATCACTGTCGGGTCCCAAGCCGTTTCACGGAGCACCCGGTAAAACGATTTGGTGGCCTGCCCTTGAAAACATCCGCCCCGGCCAGCGCTATTTCAGGGAAGCGGACCTGCAAAAAGCCGCAAATTACCTGGTAATTTGATGTCAACCAAATTGACGACTGACCTATCGGCGCCTTCCGGCTGCGGAGCCTCCAATTTGACTTCGCAAATTACCTGGTAATTTGATGACTGGGTAATTGATGACTGCATTTGATCACTGTCAGACTTTGGCCTTTTTTGCTTTTGCCTGCAGCGGCCGTGCGTTGAATAGGTCCACGGATGCCGCGCTCCCCAGCTTATCTCATCCTGACCTTTGCCCTGCTCGCGGTGGGCCTTGTCGCCGCCGATCCCTTGCGATTCCCCGCTCCCGCTCCGGGGCATTTCACCAATCCCCTCCGTGAGGGCGCGGATCCCTGGGTGACCCGGGACGGGGCCGGAAAACGGTGGCTGTGGTGCACGGCCCCCAGCGCGGAACGCATCGTCATCCGCGCCACGCCCACGCTCACCGCTTCGGGCACGGAACACGTCATCTGGCAGCCCCCGGCCACCGGTCCGGCGAGCGCGCAGGTCTGGGCTCCGGAAGTGCATTTTCTGTCAGGGCATTGGTATTTGTATTTCGCGGCTTCGGATGGGCGGAATGAAAACCACCGCGCCTTCGTGCTATCGGCTGATTCAGCTGACCCCACCGGCTCCTGGACCCTGCACGGCCCCCTGGCCACCGGTGACGGACCGGATCGCGACTCACCGCCGATCTGGGCGATTGATATGACCATTCTCGATCATAAAGGAATCCGTTATGCGGTTTGGTCAGGATGGGACACCCCGGACAGCGACCGCCAATTTCTCTACATAGCGAAAATGACCACCCCGCTGTCCCTCACCGGTCCCCGCGTCCGGATCTGCCGGAACGATGATCACCTCTGGGAGCGGACCGAGGAAAAAGCGGAAAGCCGCGGATTGAATGAAGGCCCGCAAATCCTGACCCACGCGGGCCGCACGTTTCTGCTCTACTCCTGCGGCGGCGCCTGGCTGCCCACCTACAAGCTCGGCCTGCTGGAACTGACCGGCCCCGACCCCATGGATCCCGCCTCCTGGCAAAAGCATCCGCGCCCCGTTTTTCAAAGCACCCCCCGCACCTTCGGCGTCGGCCATTCCTGCTTTGTCAGCATTACCGCCCCCGCCGCGCCGTCCACCCCCGCCGCCCCACCTGCCGGCAACATTACCTCCGCTCCCTCCCCACCGATCGATCCCTCATGGTGGCACATCTATCACGCCAAACGCAGCCGCGCCCCCGGCTGGCCGCGCGATCTCTTCCTGCAACCTTTTCACTTCGACCCCACCGGCTTCCCGCAATTCGGCACCCCCCTGCCCCCCGGCAGCCAACTCCTCCTGCCAGCCGAAGGTTCCCCCTGACGCCTAACAGGCGCCACCAGGGTGCAGGCGAACCTGCCAGGCGATCCCCCAACTTCAAGGCCTCTCCAACCGGACGATTTACCAGCTTGGAAATCCAGATGCCGCGCGATGGGCCTGCTGTCCTGCCTGACTTTGGAAGGCCGCGGCTGCAGGTTCATCATCCATCCTGGAAAAGCAAATTGCCGACCGGGCGGCACGTCAGGCAGAGTAAAATGCCTGGTAAGTTTGCTTTCCGGGCTGTCTATTCATCCAATCCCGCCCCCGCGCCGGGCCAGCCCTTTCAGAGCTATGAAGACTTTTCCGCCGCTTTTTTTCCGGGTAGGGATTTTGTGTTGGCTTCTCACCCTGACGTCTTCCGCCATTACAATTGGAAATTTTGTCTGGCATGATTTTGACGCGAACGGAATGCAGGACGCGGGTGAACCCGGCGTGCCCGGTGTCACCGTGCAACTCTGGAATTCTGGAAAAACCATCCTCCTGAATTCCGCCGTCACCGACGCGAATGGCAACTACACCGTCGTGGCCGCCGGGGCGGGCAGCTACCGCATCCGGGTCGTTTTACCCACCTCCGGGCAATCCTTCAGCTTGGAAAATATGGCAGGTGGCGACGACCTGAAGGATAGCGATATCAATCCCTCGGGAGCCGATGCGGGCTTTTCAGATGTATTCATCCTGGGCGCCACCGTCGTCAGCACCACCACGCTGGACGCCGGCATTATTTCGGATCTAACCATTGGCCACACCATCGGCAATTACGTCTACCGCAGCGGCGCGGACGGAATACAGCCCGGGGTAGGGTTCAACGGCGTCACCGTCCAGCTTCTGAATGCCGCGGGCACCCTGCTCCAGTCCACGGTTTCCTCCACGTTCGCCGGGCAGAGCGGTCATTATTCCTTCAATGCGCCCCCCGGCACCTACCGCCTGAAATTCATTCCCGCCAGCAACTATACTCCGTCTCCCAACCAAAACAACGGCGGCGACGATACGTTGGACAGCGACATCGACGCCAATGGCGAAACCCCGCTCTTCACCCTCGCTCCCGGGGAAGTGAGGACGGATCTGGACGCCGGCTTCGTATTGCTGGTCAATATTGGAAATTTCGTATGGCATGATGTGGACATGGACGGAATGCAGGACGCCAGCGAACCCGGCCTCGGCGGCATCACCGTGCAAGTTTGGAACAGCGGAAGAACCGTCCTGCTGGCGTCCGATGTCACGGACTCCGCCGGAAGCTATACCGTCACGGTCGCAGGGGCTGGCAATTACCGCATCCGGGTGATCCTGCCTTCTTCCCATCAAAGCTTCAGCCCGAAAAACCTGGCCAATGGCGATGACCAAAAGGACAGCGATATCAATTTTTCCGGGTCCGACCTTGAATTTTCCGATGCTTTCACTGTCGCTTCCAACGTGGTCAGCACCACCACCTGGGACGCCGGAATCATTTCGGAATTGCCCGTGGGTCATACCATCGGAAACTATGTCTTCCGCGGCAGCGCGGACGGCACGCAGCCCGGGCTGGGGTTCAACGGCATCACCGTTCAATTGCTGAATCCCGCAGGCGCAGTGCTTCAATCCACAATCTCCGCCCCCCTGGGCCCACTGGATGGGCACTACTCTTTCAATGCCCCGCCCGGCGACTACCGGCTGAGATTCCTCGCCCCCAGCAGCTACAAGCCCTCGCCTTACCAAAACAATGGCGGCGATGCCACGCTGGACAGCGACATCGACTCCCATGGCGAGACACCGCTCATCACCCTGGCTCCCGGTCAGGTCCGGACGGACCTGGACGCGGGCTTCGTGCTGATTGTCAGCGTTGGGAATCTGGTGTGGTATGACATTGACGAGGACGGCATCAAGGACGCCTCCGAGCTCGGCATCCCCAACGTCGTGGTCGAACTATGGAACGCCAACAAAACGCAGCGGATGGCCTCCGCGGTCACCAATTCAATCGGGAGCTACTCCCTGACAGCCCCAGGCCCGGGCGACTACCGCATCTGGGTCCTTCGACCTCTGGCCAGCGACTTCTTTTCCCCAGCCAATGTCGGCGCGGACGACACCCTCGATAGCGATATCCTATCCACCCCGTCCGACTTCGGCTTCAGCGCCCCGTTCAATATCGCGGCTAACGTGATCAGCACCACCACCCATGATGCCGGCCTGATTTTCCTGCCCGGGCGGCGCACCATCCCGCCCCTCACCATTCTCTCCATCAAAACATCGGCCCCCAGCCTAACCTTCACCGGTCCGGTCGGAGGCACCTATCAGGTGGAACGCTCCACCAATCTGTCCGCGTGGGACACCGTCGTCGCGCCCTTCACCTCCGACACCAACCAAACCTTCGTCAACCTGCCGCCCATTTCCTCCTCCATTCCGCAAACTTTCTGGCGCGTCCGCCGCACCCGCTGATGGAACGCATGGGCAGGACTGAATATACACAGGCACATACACATACGCATACGCATGCACATACGCCCGGATCTGGGCAATTGCGCGCGAATGCCGTTGGGCGCTCCCGCATGGCGGCATCCTTGCAATGGCCGTGGATAACTTTTTTAAAGCCGCCCGGGCCAGGCAATGTCGTATGGCGCCACTATCAACAATTTCTCCAAAAAGTTTTCCGCCCGCTGTTTCCCAAAGGAAAACACTAGCCAATTCAGAGAGCATGGATAAAGCGCCCTCCCCGGCGCCCGTCAAAACCGCAGCCGTAGAATTCCGCCGACCAACAACTCGGTAAGTGACAACGACATTCAACTTTCCAGCACCTTCTCTATGATATCCCGGAAACTTGACAACATACCGGGACGGCATTAACAAACCAATCTGCGGGGACTCCTGAATAGCCTCCCGGCCACGCTGACCGGACATTGTTATACCAGCGGCATCATAACCATTTCATCCACCCATGAAACTTGTCTCCCTTCTTTCCACCAGCCTCGCATTCCTCGCGTTTTTACCAGCCGCCTCCGCAGCCCTCATCGGTTATGGCGTCACGGCGAATGGCGGACTATTCAGCTTTGATCCGGACGACACAGCCACCGCCACCCCGGTGGGGAGTCTGGGATTTGTCCCTGCCGGAATCGACTTCCGGCCGGTCGGGGGTTCCTCTTCATCCCCGGTGCTGTATGCCATCAGCGTCGGCCCCGTGACCACCACCCTTTATACGGTGAATACCGCCACGGGAGCCGCCACCGCCGTGGGCCCCGGGTTCGCTACCTCCGGCGCGGGGTATGATCTCTCGGGCACCCAGACTTTTGGATTCGACTTCAATCCCCGCACCCTGCAGGCCGACGGCAGCGTGCGCATCCGCCTCGTTTCCAGCGGCGGATCGAATCTGCGGCTGAACTCGGACACCGGCCTGATCGCCAATGTGGACACCATGCTCAGCACCGCAGGAGGCGCCGTTGGCACGGCTGTGGATGCCGCCGCGTATTTGAATACCAGCATCGCCACCAACGCGGCCGGCGGCACCACCGCCCTTTATGTGATCGATGCCGGGGCGAATTCCCTCAACA
>JAQGPD010000280.1 GCA_028293305.1 Verrucomicrobiales bacterium
TGGGATTATAGCTCATGCTGACGGTGCCGAATTGGAGTCTGAAAAAGGACATTTCTCCAAAATATTTGCCGCGCAGGATGCCGTCGCTGCGGATTTCAAATTCCAGATCCGAGGTGTTATCGAAGAATGTCTGCCGATCTCTGACAATGACGCTGAGGGTGCCGGCGCGGTCCCGTTTGAAGCGGATGTAGTTTTTGTCAAGGTTCCCGCCGGAGTTGAGACCGATGCCGTCGATCGATAGCGAGGGCAGGGCAATCTTCCGGTCAAAGGACCCGGAGCTATCAAAGGAGAAGCCGGGGAATGAAATCGTATCGTCAGGCCAGCGATCCGAGAAGGGCGTGCCGGCCACCGCGTTCAAATGACTATCCGGAAGCGTGATGGCCAGGCTGGCGGTCAGGGCATTGAGCGCGATGCGCGTGGAGCCGAATTGCGGGACCAACTGGAAAGGCCCGAAGGTGATAGGCCCGCTCTGCGTGAAGGTGGCCAGGCCGCTGGAATCCACCGAGGCGCCGAGTCCGGTCAAGGTGCCCAATGGTCCCGTCATCGTGACTCCTGACAAGCCGACACCGATAACACCGGCGCCATTTCTTGTCAGGGAAAGGGATCCCTGGGTGATGGAAAAAGCGCCCAAAGGAATGGGGGTGGTGATGGTCAGGGTCTGCGGGAAAATAGCGGCGCTGTTGCTGATATTGACATTCTTGTCCACAAGCCACCCGCCCTGACCGTTGCTCAGAGCGCGCAGACGGCCGCTGAGGTTGAATCGCGCGATATTGTTATTAAACGAGAATCCAACCTGGGCCGGAATGGCTCCGTCCGGCGCGATCTCCACCATGCCGGTGACGTCTTGGAACCCTTCCGGCAGGCTGAAGTTCATGCCAAAGTCCCCATTGCCCGCAAAGGTCAGGTCGGCAGTGGCGGAGGGGAGCAGGTCGGAGTTGAAGACCTTCAGTGAAGGGCTGCTGGAGCTGAACCGGAAGGCTTGGCCCTTGGCCCAATCGAGGAGCCAGGAACCCGAGCCGACTTCCAGCACCGGGACCGAAGTGCTGGAGGGCACCTGAAAGGCGGTGGAAGCCAGGCTGGCCTTGATGGCTTCTCCGCTCAGGAACATCTCGCCGGAAACGGCAAAGTCCCTGAGGTTAGGCACGATCAGCCTGGCCCCGGTCAGCCGGATCCAAGGGCCGCCGCCATTTCGATTGGTTGGGGCGGAGCCGCCCGTGGGAGTGGGTGATTCCGGCAGGAGGACGGTGGTGACAGGGAACAATGGACGGTAAACCGCTTCTGTCAGGCGCGAGGTATTTTCCACGGCCGGATTGATCGCGAACGCGCCTCCCGCCGCGCCGGTCCAGTTGGAAAACTTGTAAGTCACCCCCCCTGCGGCCTGCGTGACGGGGGCGTTCAGCGGCAGCGTCTGGCCGATGCTCAACTCGCCGGTGCCCGCCGCGCCGTCGCGGATGATGCGCGTGGCGGCAGCCGTGGATGTGTTGCCCCCGACGCTCATGGAGAGCGAAGGCGGCGACGTTCTAACAACCAATCCGGCGGGCTCCTCCTGCACAATGGCACTCAGGCGGACCCGGGCATGGAGGCCAACGGGGTTGTCACTGATCACTGTCAGGACGGCTTCATGGTTGCCGGACGACAGACCGGAGAATGTGACCGGGATGACAGTCGAACTGCCCGCATTGAGAGTGACCGTGCCCAGGGCTGCCGAGAAGGAGCCTTCCGTGCCCAGATTGTCGATGATGACGTCGTTGATCCGGACGGTGGAAAGGGTGGGGTTCAGAACGGTTAGGTTCAATGTCACCGGATTCCCGCCTTCACGCTGCACCCCGAAATCCAACTGCGGCGCGGTGATGAGATTGAGGTCCGGGAGCGGCGCCGGCGTGGCGTCATACATCCAAATCGCCCCGCCATCGCCCACGATCGTCCCCTGCGCCCCGCCTACCGCCATATCGATCGCGCGCCCCCGGGGCGTGTTCTCGTCCACTGCGAATGGGAAGGGATCGCGGGTCCAGGCACTGCTCGCCGTCGCGCCCTGCTTCCAGATTTCCATGGCCCCGGGGCGGTTGAGAATGGTCCTGGCCTGGCCGGTGGTGTCGAAACAGAGGCCATTGAAAATTCCGTCTGTCGGGAACAATTCCAGGAATGGCCCCCAACTTCCGGAGGTGGTGCCGCCCGTCGTGGTGATGGCGAATAGCGAATTTTCTCCCACGATCCAACCGGTGGTATTGTCCGTGGCGAACCGCACGCGATTGATAGCTCTGCCGAAACTCCGGACCGCCGTCCAGAGATTGGTGGTGAAATTGTAGGACCAAATGGTGCCATTGGCGGCCACAAAAACAAAGGTGTCCGAGACCGCATGCACGGAGACGCCACTGAAGTCCGGGTCGCTCGCCGGACCGGCGATGGCCGTCCAGGTGGCCCCGCCGTCTGTGGTGCGAAGGAGCTGGCCGGCGCGGAACTGGCTGGCCAGGGTGAGTGCGCCGCGCGTGACGGCATAACCAACATTGGTCGAGCGCAGATGCACGTCCATCACCGCGCGGCCTGCGGTGTTGAGGGCGCGGCTTTCGCTATGCGCGGTGCTCCAGGTGGCTCCGGAATCCGTGGTGCGGTAAATACGCGCCAGGCTGGAACTTCCTCCCACCACCACGCCGGTGGTGCTGCTGGTGAAGAACATGGCGCGGTTGGATCCCGTGGGCAGCGCGCGCTCCGTCCAGAGTGTGCCGCGATTCAGGGTTTGATAGAAATGCGTGCCGGAAAGCGCATGGCGGATGTTGGCGTCGCGGGTTTCCGTATCCACCAAATCCGAAGTCGTGAAGCGCGTGGCGGCAGCCCAGGTGCGGCTCTGGACAA
This sequence comes from Verrucomicrobiales bacterium, assembly GCA_028293305.1. Classification (GTDB taxonomy): domain Bacteria; phylum Verrucomicrobiota; class Verrucomicrobiia; order Verrucomicrobiales; family V1-33; genus CAIZWU01. Next base: position 2,851 of record JAQGPD010000280.1, read on the forward strand.
ATCCCCCAATACCGATCGTGAGCGGTTGGGGAAAACCCGTGGCGGTGATTTCGACGGAGCCCTTGACCGAACCCAGAGCGCTGGTGCTGGCCAGTGAAATACGCACTCCTATCGTTTGTCCGGCCGGAATGGAAACCGTGGCCGGAGTGACCGTAACGGCGCTGCTGGATGGTGTCAGGGTGAGGTTCAGCGTGGTGGTGCCCACATTGGTCAGGCCGGTGGTGCGGGTATGGGGACCGGGCGTGGTGGTGGGGATGAAGCCCAGCTCCAACTGATCGTCCAGAAGTGTCAGCGGCGGCATGGTCAATCCGCCATCCGGAATGCGGTAGTGGATTTCCCCGTTCTCCGTCAGCGCCCAGAAATCGGAGCCGGATCGGGCGATGGATCGGATAGGCGAGCGCGTGAATCCTTGTTCCGCCGCAGTCCACGTGGTGCCGCTGTTCGCGGAGCTCAGGAGGATGCCGTTGCTATCCACCGCCAGCCCGCGTGTGCCTTCGATGGCCACGGAAACAATGTCGCCCAGCGCGAATCCGGGAGCGGAAATGGTCGCGGCGCTCCAACTCGATCCGCCATTCGCACTGCGGAAAATCCGGGCTCCGCTGGCACCGATCACCGCCGTGCGGGTGGTAGCGGTGCCGGTGTTGGTGGAGATGTCGGCTGCCAGCAGATTCGCCGTCGTGGCTGCCACGCTGGTGCTGGCAAAGGTTGCCCCGCCATCGGTCGAGCGGAGCAGTTTTCCACCATCACCTATTGCCAGAGCGGTTAGGTCGGAGGCGTTGGTGACCAGCGAGCGCAGGGTGGTGCCGGGGAATGTTAGTTCGCTGAAATTGCCCGGGGTGGTTTCACGCAGAATGACGCCCGCGGTGCCCTGGTTTCCGGTCACCAGCGCGAGCGGTGCGCCGAGGGAGCTTTGGAGGGCGACCGCATTCCAGTCGCGGTCCGGGTTGGTGACCGCAGGCGTCAGGTCCTTGACCCAGGTGCTGGTGGGAGTGGACTGCCAGTATTCCCCCTTGGATCCCACCAGCCATTTGAATTGCGACCCTCCGGAGCCGGTGGCCTGGAGGACGCGCGGCTTGAGATCGGCGCTGACCGGCAGGCTGGGGATGGACTCCGGTTTCCATGTGACGCCTTGGTTGGTGGTCCGCCAGGTTTTCCCATCCACATCCACCGCCGTTCCGAAATCGCCGGTCATGCTGAGGCTGGCAAAGGGTCGGCTGGTGCTGAGAATTTTGATGAAATTCCGGTTCACCGCGGAGCCCGCCAACGTGGTGGTCCGCGTGCCGGCGGTGGTGTTATACGAAAGCGATCCACTGGTGGCTCCGGCGGCGGCGGGTTGATAGACGAGAGGCACCACGCGGGTTTCGCCCGGAGCCAAAGTCCCGACGACGCTGCCTTGGATACTGACGCCGGACGGCACAGTGACCGAGGGAATGTCCACCGGCGCGAGCCCCGTATTGATCAGGAGCGAGGAGCGCGCTTCCCGCAGGCCGGCGGCCACCTGGCCGAAGGAAACCGTGGGTTCGCTGCGGACCAGATCGCCCAGGAGCGTGGTCGGAGCGGTGGTGCCCGCCGTCAGGGTAACCGTCTGTGGAGGGGCATTGCCACTGAGCGGGCGGAGTGTCAGGGTGGCGGCGTTTCCATTGCCTTTGGCGATGAATGTGATGTTCAGCGTATGGCTGGCACCGGCTGTTAGGCTGAGGCTGGATTGGCTGAGATGATAGTTGGAGGCGCCGGCGCCGGACAGTTCCAGTGCCAGCGTGAGACGGGCGGTGCCGGTGTTATTGATGGTCAATGGCAGCGTGGCGGCGAGCCCCCGGAAGGTGGTGCCGAAGGCGCGGGTGGAGGTGGATTTGGTGAAGGAGAACGTGGCCCCGGGGGGCGTCGGTTCATAACCAAATTCCAGATTTCCACTGGCCTGCACCGCGCCAAACAGATCCATGGTGCGCGATCCGCTGTTCACATAAAAGCGGCCCGTGCTTTCGATTTCAATAAGGTCAGGCAGCGCGAAGACCGGTTTATTCAGACCGTTGTTTCCTGGGAAAAGGGTCAGCTGCGGAGCCTGAATCCGGAGCTTGGCAATGCCGCCGGAATTGCGCGTGAGGTGGAGCTGGGAAGTGCCGCCGGAAGGTGGGCCGATGCGGAAGAAGTCAGGGATTTCCAACGCCCCGGAGGATTCGAAGTTGAGGTCAAAACTGCCGTCACTGCGGAGGACCACGGAAGCGGAAGCCTTGAGGGAATAGATTTGGCCGAGCGGGTGGAATGTTGCGGAGAAACCTTCCGGCAGGTTGAAAGATGCGGTGGTGACACCCGCTGTGCGGGAGATGGTGCCGGTGACTTCGGGGCCTGTCAGGGTGACGAAGGGGAGGTTGTTGTTGAAGGGGTCGTTAAGGGTGATGCCGCCGCTGAGGGTGATCTGTGCGCCGAAGTCTCCGGAGGTGGAGAGGGTGAAGTCGGAATTTACGTTTCCGACACCGTGAATGAGGAGGTTGAGATCGTTGTTGGCGAGGCCCGGGAAGGTGACTTTGGCGGGGCGGAGGGCGAGATCGACGGAGGGAGGGCCGTTTTGGGCGATGCGTTTGACGATAAAGTCGCCACCGATGTTGGATCCTGATCGGGGATCGATGCGCATGAATCCTCCGAGGTCGATGGAGGGGGCGCTGCCGGAGGCGAGGAGGTAGTTTTTGCCGACGGCAGGGTCGGTGTTGAGGGTGAGGCGGAGGTTGGTGAGGGCCGCGGCTGGGCCATCGCCGAGGGGGACGTTGAGGGAGCCGGTGGAGAGTTCGAAATCTCCGGAGAGGCCGGGGGGGCCGGGTCCGGTGGGGACGCTGAGGGCGAGGGAGGCCGTGGTGTTGATGAAGACGTCGTTGTTGGGATTTCCATCGGGGGAGAAGTAACCGATTTGGAGATCGCCTTCGATGCCGAGACCGCCCTGACGTTTGGCGATGGCTTCGGGCCGGTCGTTTGCGGGCTCGAAGTCAGGATCGAAATAAGGCGAGTAGGCGAAAAATCCGACATTCGCTCCTCCCCTGACAAAGTCAGCAAAAGCCGGCGGGATGGTGACTCCGGCATCGACGGTGGCGGAAATCCGCGGCAGGGCACCGGCGAGGGATTGTTGGATTTCCGTCACCCGCGCCTGCAGCTGGGGACCGCTCAGGCCGGTGATGTTATTGCCGATGTGATCGAAAAGTTGTGAGGTGCTGTAAGTGACCAGACCGGTTTCCTGATCGCTGGGCAGCTGCACCGCGAAGGTGGCTTTGCCGGTGAAGAATTCGCCGAACCAGCTTCCGGGTTTGATGTCCGCGCGCGCCTCCAGCCGGCGGGCATCTCCGTCATAACGCAGGCGGGCATCGCCCAGCGGAATGCCCAACAAATCCGCCTCCGCCCAACCGGCCAGGACGATTTCATCCAGCTCATAAAGGTCGGTATTGATGGAGCGGCCGATGAGGGACGCGGGGTCCATTTTCAGACGGCCCAGGAGGCTTTCAATGGTTAGGCCCGACCAGACCGTGGCCGGATTTTCGCCGGGCATAATCACAGGATTCGGCGCGGGAATGTAGTAGGCCAACTGCCCGACAGTTTCCGTGGACGACAGGTCCTCCGCAAAGGCGGCAAAGGACGTCAGCCACGCGGCCGCGTTTTGATTGGGGATGAAAAGTTCGCCCCAGCTGGGCGGCAGGCCTTTGGTTAGCAATCGCGGCAGTGCCAGCT
>JAQGPD010000290.1 GCA_028293305.1 Verrucomicrobiales bacterium
TTCCGCCGGCATATTCCAGGAAATTTGAAAACCCGTCGCCATCCGCATCCGCCGCCGGCCCTGACAAGTTCTGATTGGCCAGCTCCATGGTCGTGAAATACAACGCCGTCCATGCGCTGAAAGGCAAAGGCGGCAAAGCGCGGCCCACCACCGCCGCCGATTTCAAGTCCCACCCCGGCGCCGCCAATTGCCCCACCACCGCCTGCGTGGCTTGCGGCGAGCCCCAGGTCACGGGGAAAAAATCGAAAGGCGAACCCTGCGGCCAGGTCCAGGCGGAATTTGTCAGGAGGAGCCACTCACCCTGCGGAGCCAGCGGCGAAAAAATCCACAGATACGCCTGGCGGCCGACGGGAAATTCCGGCGGGTTTGATTCATAAACATAGCTTCCACCGAAGTATCGGCTGCCCACGGAGTAAACACTGCGGGACGCCGCGCGCCACTTTCCGGCCCAGTCCGCGGTGTTGGCGGCGGTGGGGATGAAGCCGTTTTGAAAGGACCCCAGCTCCGCCACCCAGCCGTCATCCCACGCCTGGCCGGCGGAGGTCAGATTGGTGGAAAACGCCAGCCCATTCCAATCCACCTGCGTGGCGCGGAGGCCGGATCCTGACAACCACAGCAACATCACCGCCGCCACCCAGGCTCCGGCCGGCCCCAGGGTCGGAAACAGCAGGAAAAACCCTGACATTTTTCCGGCGGTGAGAAAGCGGCGGCGGGGGGAAATCATGGGTGGCGGGTCGGGGCGGATGGGATCCGTCGAAGGCTCACATGCGCTCCGTGGTGCGGATGCCCATGAGCCCCAGGCCGGTCTTCAACACCCGGGACGTGGCCTCGCACAATGCCAGGCGCGTGGCGCGCACCTGTCCTTCGGCGCGCAACACGGGGCAGGCTTCGAAGAAACTGTGGAAGGCCTGGGCCAGAGTGAAAAGATAGGTGGCCAGCAGATTCGGGCGGAAATCCTCCAGCACCGCGGGCACCACCTCCGCGAAACGCGAAAGCGTCAGCGCCAGCCAGCGCTCCTGATCCTCCGTGATCAGATAGGGCCCGGCCAGCGCGGGTTCCGTGCCGTCCAGCTTGCGGAAGATGGAGCGCGTCCTGACATAACTGTATTGCAGATAGGGCGCGGTATTCCCCTGCAGGGCCAGCATGCGGTCCCAACTGAATTTGTAATCCGTCAGCCGGTGCTGGCTCAGTTCGGTGTATTTCACCGCGCCGATCCCCACCGCCCGGGCGATCTCCGCTTTTTCGTCGCCGGTGAGATCCGGATTTTTTTCCTCCACGACCGCCAGCGCCCGTTCCTCGGCTTCCTCCAGGACTTCCATGAGGCCCACGCTTTCGCCGCTGCGGGTCTTCATCATCGCCCCGTCCGGACCCAGAATGCTGCCGAAAGCGATATGTTGGAATCGGCCCTGCAAGCCCCACCGCCGCGTGGCGTCGAACAATTGTTGGAAGTGATAGGCCTGGGGCGCGCCCACGACATACCACACGTCCGTCGCCTGCCAGACCCGCAGCCGATGCTCGACCGTGGCCAGGTCCGTGGTCGCATAACCATACCCGCCATCCCGCTTCCGGATGATGAACGGCGCCGCATCCGGCGAGTCGTCCATGAAAATGCAGAGCGCGCCATTGCTCTCCCTCGCCAAGCCGGACGCCTCCAACTCGGCCACCAGGGAAGGCAGGCGGTCGTTGTAAAAGCTCTCGCCAAGATAGTGATCGAAGGCGATGTCGAGTTTGTTATAAACCACGGCCAATCCTGATAGGGAAAGGTCCACGCAACGCCGCCAGATCGCCAGGTTTTCCGGATCACCCGCCTGCAGTTTCACCAACTCCGCCCGGCACGCATCCCGCACCGGAGTGTCAGGCCGGTCGCCGGCTTTGAGCTCATCCTCCTGCGCCTTGCTCTCGGCATTCACCGCTTTGTAAATCCGCAGCAGCTCACGGATCGGATCCGACAAAAGCGCCGCTTCATTCAAATCCCTTTTCCAGCCATACAACACCATGCCGAACTGCGTGCCCCAGTCGCCGATGTGGTTATCCGTGATCACCCGGTGCCCCACGAACCGCGCGATCCGCGCCAGGCAGTCGCCGATGATCGTGCTGCGGATGTGGCCGACATGCATTTGTTTGGCGACGTTCGGCGCGCTGAAATCGATGACGATGGTCCGCGGATTTTCCGTCGGCGCGATGCCCAATTTTTCATCCGCCAGCAGGGAATCCAGGCGGGTCTGCAACGCTTCGGCCGTGATGGCAAAATTGATGAAGCCCGGCCCCGCCACGGTCGGCGTCGCGGAAAGCCCGGTGATATCGATGGCGCCCGCCAGCTCCGTGGCGAGCGCGCGCGGATTGGTCTTCAGCGCCTTCGCCAGCACCATGGCGGCATTGGTCTGATAGTCACCAAACCGGGGATCGGCCGCCGGATCCACGGCAGCGGTGAACCCTTCCGGCAAGGTATGTCCAAGTCCGGTGAGGGCGGCAGCAACACGCTGCTGAAGCAATTGAGGGAAAGTCATGGGCCGCCCACTCTGGCAGACGTTGAACATTTCTCAACAGGCTTGGAGAAGACCAAAGACCATAGACCAAAGACAAAGTCCGAAGGGCGAAGGGCGAAGATCTAAGGTGTGGAAGCTGAAGAGGCACGGAGCGGGAACGCCCAACGGGCCGTGGACTGCGGTGACTTGTCACCGCTTTCCCCGGCGAAGCTTGCTGAGGTGTTTCTAACCGAATCCAGACCTGATCCTCCTGGTCCACCATATCCCCCGATGCGCGCGCAAACCGGGCCAGCAAGTGTGGCGGGGGCAGTTGAAAAAAACACGGCCGGACCGCAGGCCCGAACAAGGGCCAGCGGGCTTGTTTTTGAAGTAGGGCAGTCGAATTCAGGTTCGTTCCGGATCACTTGGCCGGGCATGAAACGGGATGAAAAAGGCGTGCAGGGTGGAGGGGATGCGTTAGGCAGAGCGGGGGATAGGTGGTTTGCCGACGTGGATTCGGCTCAGCAAGCTTCGCCGGGGAAAGCGGTGACAAGTCACCGCAGTCCAAGGTGGTGACAAGTCACACCAGCCTGCGGGGATAGGTTCACCCAAGCTTGCGGCGATAGGTTCACACAGGCTCGAAGCGTTAGGTTCACGCCCGGAGCATTGCGCGAAAAAAGCCGCTTCCCGGGAGGGGAAGCGGCTTTTGGGGTGGAGGGAAGTGGGTTAGAACTTGTAGTCCACGCTGAATTGGAATTGGCCGCCTTCGTCGTTGAATTCGTCAGTGGTGACCGGGATACCGTAGTCGATCTTGACCGGACCGACGACGGGGAGGTTGACGCGGACGCCGAGACCCACGTCGGCATTGTAGTCGCCGAAGGAGTAATCCCAGGAATCGGCATTCACAAAACCGGCATCGGCGAAGACCGCGCCGCGGATTTTGGCGACGATGGGGAAGGTGACTTCAGCGGTGAGCCAGCCGAGGGTGTTGCCGCCCAGAGGTTCGCCATTGATATCCTTCGGACCGACGTCGCGGAACTCGAAACCGCGCAGGTTGTTCGCGCCGCCAAGGAACTGACGCTCAAAGATCGGCACGCGCTCGCCATCGCCGGTGGTGTCCACGGAGGCGAGTTCACCCTGCACGCTGAAGATCATTTCGTAAGGAAGTTTCCAGTATTTCTGGCCGGAAAGGCTCAGGCTGACGGTGTCCACATCCCCGCCGAGGAAGCTGCCGCTGAGATTTCCATCCACGGAAATCTTGTGACCCTTGGTCGGCATTTGGAAGCTGTCGCGATTGTCAAACACCCAGGCGGCACCCAGACGGCTCTGGAGGTAGTCGCCTTCCTCCAGCTTGATTTCGTCAGAGGCATCCTTGTCAATGTCGTAGATTTCGACCTGTTGGATGGTGTAGGTCAGGCGCAGGTCGGTGTTGTCACCCAAGGGTTTGCGCAGATTGATGCTGGTCCCGATATCGCGCTGATCATAGTCGTCGCTGAGATAGGTTTTTTCCGTGTAGAACAAATCACCGCCGAGCGAGAGCCGTTGACCCATGAAATAGGGTTCGGTGAGGCTCATGATGAAGTCCTTGCGGCGCGTGCCGGCTTTCAGGCCGAGGCGGAAACGCTGACCGGCGCCGGTGAAGGACGGCCAGTTGGTGATGTCGAAGTTTTTCTGGGTCACTTCCACGAAGCCCACCAAATTGTCGATGGAGCTGAACCCGGCGCCGAACTGCACCTGACCGGTCGGTTTTTCCTTCAGGTCGATATTGATGTCCTTGAAGTCGGGTCCAAGGTCGGAGGAAACCGGCATGAAGTCGATGCCACCGTCCTCAAAATAATCCAAAGCGCGCAGACGGGACTGGGACTTCCTGATCTTGATGGTGTTATATTCCTCCGTGGGAGCGATGGTCAACTCGCGGCGGACGACTTCCTCCTTGGTCTTTTGGTTGCCGGAGATGCTGATCTTGCCGACTTTGAATTGGTTTCCTTCCTCGATGGCGTAAACGATATTCAACTGACCGGACTTTTTGTCGATGCGCGGCGTGACCTTGGCATCGGCATAACCCCTTGATCCATAATAGTCAGCAATGGTCGCGAGGTCGATCTTCATGTCCGCGAGGGAGAAGGTCTGGCCGGCTTCCAGCTGGAAAACGGGGATGAGGTCGCTGGTTTGATAGAGACGGTTTCCGGCGACGCCGACGGAGGCGACGGTGTAGACGGGGCCTTCCGTGATGCGGTAGACGAGGTTGACGTGTTTTTCGTCAACGCGCTGAGGCTCAACGCTGAAGACCTTG
>JAQGPD010000309.1 GCA_028293305.1 Verrucomicrobiales bacterium
GCGCCGACGCCGACGAACATTTCCACAAAATCCGAGCCGCTGATGCTGAAGAAGGGGACATCCGCTTCCCCGGCGATGGCCTTGGCCAGCAAAGTCTTGCCGGTTCCGGGAGGGCCGACCATGAGGACGCCTTTGGGGATGTGGCCGCCGAGTTTTTGGAATTTTTTCGGATCCTTCAGGAACTCAACGAGTTCCGAGACTTCCTCCTTGGCCTCGTCCACGCCGGCGACCTGTTTGAAAGTGATCTTGTTTTTATCCATCGTCAGCAAACGCGCCCGGCTTTTGCCGAAGCTCATCGCTCCGCGACCCGCCATTTTGATTTGCTGGCGGAAGAAGAAGTAGACCAATCCGAGCAGGAGCAGAAGCGGCAGCAGGGTGACCAGCAGATTCGTCCCGACGTTTGTGTCCTCCTCGAAGGAAGGCACGATGGATTTCTCCTCGAGTTTTTTCACCAGTTGATCGCGCACCACATCGATATTGACAGGCGTGACCTGTTTCACGGGGGCACCGACACCGGGGTCTTTTTCCTGGAAGCTGATGATGGAGACAAGCTGCGAGCCTTGGGTGGTTACCACCTTGACTCCTTTTTCCTTGCTGATTTCGTCTTTGGCGAGGGCCGTCAGAAATTGTTCATAGGCAAGTGGTTTGCCAGTGGGGGTATGCTGCCAGAGGATGCCTGTGGCGATGAGGCTGAGAGCGATGGAAAGCCAGAGAAGGCCTTTCCAATTGAAGCTCTGATCTCCTCCGGGACCGCCGTTCCCGCCCGTGCGGCGTTCAGGACCATCCGGCGGGGCGGGCTTGTTTTCTTGATTGGACATTTCGTTGGTGGGTTGTGGAGGATCAACTCCAAGAGTCAGGCTATCATGGCACTTTCGACTGTGCAAGGAGACACCGGACGGGTTGAGGGACCTTTTGGTTTCACCCGAATAACGCGCCACACAACAGCCCCGCCAGGAAAATATTTTATACAGTTTGTAGTCAATGCCGCGATTCCTCCACAGCGGCTCCTGTCCAGCCACGGCCATTCCATTTCAGGACCGCCACTTTTTTCCATTCCGCAGCGATGCCCGGGCCGGTGCGGCGGTAACAAAAAATAACTCCGGGCTCCTCCGCAAAGGCATGCCTGTCCACCTCCAACCCTTTAGGCAGGAAGCGGTCAGGGGATTCCGTCACATATCGGCCGCCCTGCGTCCGGAGCAAATGCAGCCGCGTGCGTGCGCCCTCCCGCGGCTCCAGCCGGCCGCCCGCCTCCGCCCAATTCAAGGCGACCGCGCCGTCCCTGGCGTTGGGGTCCGACGCCGAAAACGCGAAAAATTTCACTTCGCCTTCCGGGGCATTAAGCCGGGCGGGTCTGGTTTCGGCGGCCATGACCATGGTTTGGCGGGTAGCCGCGGATTCCTTGAAGGCTGGTTGTTTCCGGGACTGCTTCAGCCATTTTGCGCGGTCGATGCTGGATAAATCAGCCGCCGCCTGGGCCGGCACGCGGAGGAAATGGCGTTCCACGGTGGAGTATTGCCGGCAGGAAACAGTTCCCACCGTGCCCAGTGACAATACAATCATGGCGGTGAATGGCGCTGCAAACATGGCGGGAAGGAAGATTTTTCCGGATGCAGGGAGTCATGGAGCGGGTTGAGGATGAAAGCAATGACGCGAATCTGAGAAAAGGGCTTGCGTTTCTTAGGAGAAGTGTATGTTCCCCGCCCCGCGCCCCACCCGCTCCCGGTTCCCAAGCGCGTTTTTACCTCAACACTACATTTCAGGATATCATGGTCGCAATCAGACTCCGGCGCGAAGGTTCCAAGGACCGGCCCTATTACCGTATCGTCGTCACCGATTCCCGCAGCCGCCGGGACGGTCCCTTTATTGATCAGGTCGGCACCTATGACCCCATGAAAGATGGCGTCAATTATGTCGTGGACCTCCCTAAAGTCGATGACTGGATCACCAAAGGTGCCCAGCCCAGCGAAACCGTGGCCAGCATCATCCGCAAGACCCGCAAGGCTCTTCCGAAAGCCTGATCCCACAAGGACTTCATTCTCAATCAACCCGGTTCCCTCCTGCCTGCAGTAGGAACCGGGTTTTTTGTTTCCCCCACCCCTCCCCAGCGCCCCTCCTTTCCATGGAAGCAGTCTCAGGCATTCAACAGTTTCTTGAATTCGTCGTTCTCGGCATCACCAACCACCCGGCCGAAGCCCGCGTCACGCGCCGCGAACAAAACGGTGCCACCATCTTTGACCTCAGCGCGGACGGCGAGGACATTCCCCGTCTCATCGGCACCGCCGGCGGCACCGTGAATGCGCTCCGCTCCCTCGCCCAGGCCTCCGCGGACCGTCATGGCTTGAAAGTCGGGGTCGAAATCTCGGAATAAATCCCCGGCCTTTTCCTCGCCTCCATGGCTGGAATCCCCGCAGAAACGCTCCCCCAGGACTACGCCGACCGGTTCGGTGGCATCGGCCGTCTCTACGGTTCGCAAGGCCTGCATCGCATCCGCCAGGCGCATGTCTGCGTGATCGGCGTCGGCGGCGTGGGGTCCTGGTCCGTCGAAGCCTTGGTGCGCACAGGCATTGGGTCCGTCACGATCATTGATCTGGACGACATTTGCATCACCAACATCAACCGTCAGCTGCCCGCATTGGACGGCACGGTGGGGCGACCCAAAATCGACGTTCTGGAGGAACGGATGAAATTGATCCACCCCGGCGTCAACCTGCTCAAAATCGCCGAATTCGTCAGCGAATCCAACCTCGCGCGCCTGCTGGCGGGCCCTTTCGATGCGGTGATCGACGCCGTGGACCGCACGGGGATCAAAACCGCGATCATCGCGCACTGTTTTAAAACCGGACAACCCGTCATCAGCGTCGGCGGGGCCGGAGGACGTCGGGATGCCTCCGCCGTCAGGATCGGTGATTTGGCGCTTTCCCAAGGCGATCTGCTATTGCGTGGCGTGCGGAAGCGGCTGCGGCGGGATCATGGATTTCCCAAGGGCGAATTTCAGAGCTTCGGGGTGGGATCCGTGTATTCCGCTGAGCCTCAGGTCTTTCCCTGGGCGGACGGCACCTGCCGCGCCGAACCGGAAACGGCCGACACCCTGCGACTGGACTGCTCCCAGGGATTCGGAGCGGCGGCCTTTGTGACTGGAGCTTTTGGCTTGGCGGCGGCTGGCGAGGCGATCCGGATTATCACGGAGAAGGGGTGATTCCGGGGTTCTGGGATTTGTTGGGGGGCGAACGCTGCGACGCGCGGAGGGGCGGGCCTGGAACGAAAGGACAAAAGGGACGGAAAGGACTGCAAGAACGGAGGTTCATTCCATGGCCCGGGAGGAGGGAATGGTGCTGCAGGCCTTTTACTGGCGTTTTTTGGGCGAATGGCTCAGGGTGCCGGGGGAGCCATGGCTTTTTCCAGGGCGGGGCCGAGATCGGCGGCCTTGGTGATGGATTGGAGCGGCGCGAAATTCCGGCACAGGTGAATGGTGGTGGTGGCTCCGGGCGCGGCGGTGAGCTTGGCCAGGGCGGGATTTTTTTCCGCCAGGGCGGCTTGGGCAGGTCCACCGTCCAGATAGAGAATCACCCGGCCGAAAGGCACCATTTTCCTCAAAGGCGCCAACATTTCCGCGCGGTCGGGAGCGTTGGGGGCTCCCACCACCACCACTTGCAGCGGGGGAGTTTGCAGGTCGGCGTAAGCTTGCAGCAGGCGCAGGAATCCAGCGGGGGATTTCATCATCAGGCTGCCGTAGGTGCTGATCACCTGCCGGGCTTTTTCCAGATAGTCGGGCCGCCCCAGCAGATGGGAAAGGCGGATCAGATTCAGGGTCGAGACGGAGGTCGGGGAAAACTCCGTGCTCTCATCCACGGACTTCATCCGGTTGAATAACAAGGGGTGGGCCGGTCCGTCGAAGAATCCGCCGTCGGCTTTGTCCCAGAGCTGGTCGACTTGTTTATCCTGCAACTCCGCGGCGGTGGTCAGCCAACGCTCCTCGCCGGAATTCGTATACATTTCCAGCAGCGCACGGATGACCATGGCGTAGTCCTCCGAGTAGCCGGGAGCGGTGGAGGGACCATCCAAAAAGGCATGCACCAGCGAGCCATCCGCGCGCCGCAGCCGCTTGAGGACAAAATCCATGGCCCGTGCCGACCGGTCCTTCAGCGCGGAGTCGTCGAAGACCCACGCGGCCTGCGCGAGGGCGGCGATGACGGTGCCGTTCCAACTGGCCAGCACCTTGTCATCCAACAAGGGCCGGGTCCGTTTCTGGCGGGCCGCCAGCAGCTTTTCCCTGGCCTTCGCAAGACTCTGGGTGACCTCCGCCGCGGACTTGCCGGAAAGCTTCACGACTTCCGCGAAGGGGCGTTCCATTTTCAGCACGTTCAGGCCGGGGAACCGGCTGCGGGATGGGGAATCGATCGGAATATTTCCGCGCTCATCCAGTCCATAGGCCAGCTTGAGCAGGGGCATGGCCTCGGCTCCCACCGCGGCCTCGGCATCGGTTAGAGACCACACATAAAAAGCGCCTTCCGTCAATCCGGCGGCATTCACCGCGCCGAGGCTGCTGGAGCCTTCCGCACAATAGAAACCGCCTTCGGGATGCCCCAGATCCGTGTCCGCATATTTCAAAACGGCGCGCGCCGCGTCGGCGTATTCCGCCTTCCCCAGGGTCTGCGCCGCGAGGATCAGGGTTTCGGCAAAAAAGCCCTGGTCATACAACATTTTCTCAAACTGGGGCACGGCCCAGTAGACATCGTTGCTGTAGCGGTGGATGCCTCCTCCCAACTGATCATAAATGCCGCCGGCGAGGATGGCGTCCAGGGTGGTGGACAGCATTTGCTTCGCCTCCAGCGACCTCCCCATGCGATCCTGTCCTATCCTCGCGGAGTAGGACATCAGATAGTCAAGCGCTTGAGGCTGAGGGAATTTCGGTGCTCCGCTGAAGCCGCCGTTCACCGGATCATAGACAGAGCGAAGCTTGTCGAAGGCGAAGCCGAGGGCGGTGGGTTTCAGAATGGTGTCGGAGTCCTTCCAGAACTTCCGGTATTCCTTCAAGTATTCGCGGGCGATGAGTTCCGCCTGTTTTTTCACATAGGCGGGGTCCGAGGAAAAGCTGTTGGCGACGTGCTCCATGGTCAGGGACCAGGAGGCGGATCCGCCCTCCGCGTTCACCGGGAAATAGACGCCGCTGAAGACCGGCAGGCCCTCCGGCGTAAGCCACATATGAAGCGGCCATCCGCTTTGTTTATTCTTCCAAAAGAGGAAATGAAGATAACTGTTATTAACATCCGGCCGTTCCTCGCGGTCCACCAATATATTCACATAGTGGCGGTTCATGAAGCGGGCCACTTTTCCATCCGTGAACGTTTCCTCCTGCATTTTCTGCGACCACGGGCAGCTGGCGTAACCGATGGAGACGAGGATGAGTTTTTGCTCGGCGCGCGCTTTCGCGAAGGCCGCCTCGCCCCACGGATACCAGTCCACCGGGTCCTGCGCGTGGCGGCGCAAAAACGCGGATTGCTCATTCAGCAGCCGGTTGGCCGCACCGGCCGCAGGCATGGGCCCCGCCTCGGTAGAGACGGTCACGGCCTCCCGCGACGTGGTGGTTTTTGCCTCCCGCTGCCCGCATCCTCCGAGCAATAGCGCCATGCAAAACGCCCCGGCGGTCCGCGCCGCGGATGGTCGGTTCAACATGGGGTGGTTTTTCGGAAAATCAGGCATTCTGGATGTTATTGGGGTTTTTGAAAATCTTCTCCCGCCGCGCGGCCCGGAGACTCGACAAGTGCCAGCATTGTGATTGCGGCGCAATCCATTTTCCCCTCCAACCCCAACTTCAATCACCCCATTTTGCCCGGCGCGGCATCCGCCCGGGGCCGCGATTCCAAAGCGCTCGGGATATTGTAGCGTGCGTTCCATTGCATTGCGATCCCCAACTTGATATGACTTGTAATTCCGGCACTGTGACCGGGTCCCCCACCCTCCTCCCCCCCTTCCCCGCCATGAGCCCTGCCCGCCTGCTTAAACTCTTTACACTGAGCACTTCGTGTTCACTTCTCCTAGCCTGCGGTGCCCCCGCGGCTCCCGCGGTGCCGGCCAGTGGGTGGACGATTTCCAGAAATCCGGCCGCTTGGAAAATGCAGGGCTTCGAGGGAAATCTCGACCTCAGCGGCATCGCCTCCATCGATGGAAAAACGGTGTTGGTCGGGAGCGATGAACTGATTGCCGCCCAGCCCGGCACTTTGGATAAGGCCAACCACGCGATCACCGCGGGCGCCCTGATCCCCTTGATGGCGAATCCCTCCGGGAAAAAAATGGAGATCGATATCGAAGGCGTGGCGGCCGCGCCGGCTGAAAATTGTTATTACGTCACCGGCTCGCACGGAGTCGGCAAGAAAAAAGGGGAATTCGAGGAATCCCGCGCCTCCGTTTTCAAAGTCCCCTGCGACCCCGCCACGGGCGCTCCGCTGACGGAAGGCATCCAGCGCGCCAGCCTCATGCCCTGGCTGGAACAAAACGCCACCTTCCGCGACTATGCAAAGAAGCCGTTGCAGCTCAACGGCTTCAACATCGAAGGCCTGACCTGGCATGAGGGAAAATTGTTTTTCGGAGTGCGTGGGCCGAACGTTCAGGGAAAAACTTTCGTGATTGAAACCACCCCGGCCACCCTGTTCGGCGGAGGTCTGCCGGACGCCAAAATCCATGAACTGCCCGTTGGCGAGGCCCGCGGCATCCGGGAAATTGCGGCCGTGCGGGACGGATTCATCGTCATCACGGGCAATGCCAGTGCCGAAGCCACGAAAAAATTCCCCACGTCCCAGACCCGCATGGCGGACAAGGTTTTTGACGTCTTCCTCTGGCGTCCGGGCAAGGAGCCGGAGGTTTCCTCGATCGGCGTGCTCCCCCGGCCCATGGAAAAAGCGGAGGCGGTTCTGATTTTGGAGGACGCTCCTGCTTATGTGGATCTATTGGTGGTGTTCGACGGTGCCACCGACGGCGGGCCGCAGTCCTACCGGCTTACCCGCCCCTGAAAAACGGAGCGTCGTAACCCGTTCAGTGTGAAACTTTTGCAACAATCCTCCCCATCCCGCCCCGATTCCCTGGCAGTCCATTTCCGGCAATGAAACAGCTCACCCTGATCCGCCACGCCAAGTCCTCGCACGACTTGGCGATGGTGCAGGATTTTGACCGGCCGTTGAGCGCGAGGGGCTTGCGCGACGCTCCGCTGCTCGGGCGGCATTTGGCGAAGGAGCCCGGCTTTCATCCGGACGTTCTCATTTCCAGTCCCGCCCTCCGCGCCCTGACCACGGCATCCATCATCCAGCGCGAAGCCGGACTTCACGCGCTGCCCTTGGAAATGGAACCCCGGATTTACGAAGCGCCGCTGCGCGATTTGTTGGCGGTGGTCCAAGGAATCGCGCCCGGGACGCGCCACGCGGTTTTGTTCGGGCACAATCCCGGGCTGGAACTGCTGGCGAATTTTCTCTGCGGGGCCCGTGTCATCAACGGCTTGCGGACCGGCGGGGTGATCCGCCTCAGCCTGGACACGGACACTTGGAAGGCGGTGGATTTTAAAACCGCCGTTCTG
>JAQGPD010000085.1 GCA_028293305.1 Verrucomicrobiales bacterium
CTCTGGCCATAATAACTCATGATCACGCCCACATATCCAATGGGAATCAGCGTCTTTGGTTTCAGCTCCACGGTCGCGAACCAGCGGTTGATGAAATACGTCCCATCCGTCAGGACCTGCAACTGCCGGCCACGTCGACCGTTGAGCATGAGGAAGATCTCGATATCCTGGAAGTAATTGTGCCCGCTATTCCCGGCCTCCGCACTGCCAACCTGGGGCGCGATGAATTCCCCGGGATCCAGCGTGGGCCCGTCCTGCACGGTCACGATGCCGAGGTTGTCCTGCACCGAAAGGCCGTTCTCCAATGCCGGCACCCCGCGCTCATCGCGGACCACCGTCGCCTGGTCATAACCCACCCGGACAGGACTGAATCCGCGGCCCGCATTCAGTTCATTCTGCCCATTCTCAAATTGCGATAGCTCCTCTTTCCTGGCAATACCGGCGTAAACATTCTGTTCACTGATCACCACAAAAAGCGCCGTGTTCACCGCATAAACGCCTTCGCGCAATATCGCCCGCTGACGCCCACGCTGGCCGCCGTTTGTCAGGAAAAGCACTGCATCCTGGAACGCATTGCAGGCCACCGTCCGCGCCAGGGTTTGTGAGGGTTCCAAGGCCGCGCCGTCACGTGCATACACATAGCCGATCCGGCCTTCGCCGATCGTCACCAACGGCACCGTATGCAGGCTGTATTGCCAGAATGGAAAGCCGAAATGCAATCCGCCGCGCAAAGGCTGCGCCTGCAATCCGGCCTCGCCATTCAATGCGATGATCCGTCCCTCCTCCAATGAGCCGCGCCGCGACCACAGCTTTTCCACGATCCCCACCCTGCTGTGCGGGATATACCGCACCCCCAGAATGAGGTGAATAACGAGCCACAGCCCGATGGGCGTGCCCACGACGATTCCAATCCAGAACAATAATTGTCCGGTCATAACTTGTTTTTTCTCCTGTATTATTTTTGTTGGTGCCCGAGCCCCGCACTGCGGAGTGTGGTCGGGCGTGATCGTTCCCTGGAGGAAAAGAGGCGCTACAGCGCTTCCGGGTTTCCTCCGGTTTTACAGGAGGGAGAACGGGGCGTCGCGGAGTCTCTCAGAGATGCTGACGGAGTTAGCTGTCGGGCTGGAGCCGCTGAGTGCCCCCGACGCCGCAGGCGTCGTTCGCCCCAAGTTGTCTCCGGCAAATGAGCCGGAGGAACGGGATTTGGGTCCCCCGTGGTCCCGGCGGCGAAGCCGGAACCTTAAGCTGACAAAGAACTTCCAAAGGATATGACGGCTTTTTCAAAATGCAAATGAGCCCGCCGCAAGCCGCTGGCAATCAAGCTCATATTCTTTTTGGCCACGGAAAATCGGCAGGAAAAGGGGAAGGATGGGCGGGAATGCGATTTCTACCTTCTTTTTTGTTTCTCTTAAATCTGATAATATCTTTAAATTTGAAAATCATTGTTGAAACTTTTTCCAATTCCAGTAGTTTTAATGGGTATCGAAACTGTTTGCCGCACTCCGTTCTGTAATTTCCATGAAAAATAACCGATTTCTCCGCGCCATTTCCGGGATGCTTCTTGGATCCGCACTTCTGCTGTCCGTCGGTTCGCTGCCCGTGTCCGCCGCGCTGAAGGGCGAATATTTTTCAGGTCGGAATTTTGAAACGCCGGTTCTTCAACGAACGGATTCCAATATCGCCTTCTCCTGGGGGGAAGGATCGCCCGCGCCGGAGGTGCCGGTCAACGAGTTCTCGGTCCGCTGGACGGGCTATCTCACCGCGCCCTATTCGGAAACCTATTCCCTGTTTGTAGTCTCGGACAATGGCTCGCGGCTTAAGTTGAATGGACAGGTGATCTCCGACCACTTCAATCCTGCGGAAGGCACGGAAGCCGGATGGTTCATGCATGAGGTCCCCTTCACCGCCGGGCAACCGGTGCCGCTGGAGTTGGAATATTATGAGTCCACCGGCGGAGCGGAAATCTCACTCTACTGGGTGAGCGCCAGCCAGACTTTCGAACGCATATCAGGCACGGCCTTCACCCTTCCTGACGGATTGCTGTTCCCACCCTATCCAACCCGGACCGGCCGCGCTGGCAACTCGGATTTTCTGCAATTGGAATGCAATGCGACTCCTGATAACAATATCACCCGCTACTACACCATCACCGGTTTGCCCCCCGGCCTGACCGTAGCCCCGGGCCCGGATGGTGGTGCTTCAGTCACCGGTCTCATCTCCGGCACGCCCACCACTCCGGGCACCTGGCAAGTCAATGTCCACGCCTCCACCGTGCCTCCCGGCGGCGACCAATCCACCGCGCTGACCGGCTCGACGTCCTTTTCATGGACCATCCTGCCGCCGGTCCCTGCCGACAATATCACGGCGGAAATTTCCGTGGATGGATTTGAACTCAGCGAACTGCGCGCCATCCAAAGCTACGATCCCAACCCCGCCACTTATACCCTGCGGATCCATTTCAGCACGCCGGTCACCGGCTTGAGCCTGGAGGACCTCACTCCCCCCGGCTCCATTTCCAATCTTCAGGGAAGCGGCGCGGACTACAGCTTCACCCTGAAACGCCTCCTCCCGGACCGCACCGGGGTCTCGCTTAAACCCTTGAGTGTCACCGGTTCCGGCGGAGCCACCAATCATCTGCAGACCAGCATCCGCTGGATCGGCATTTACGGTGTCCGCCCTATTCAATTCCCCTCCACCCTGACTTACACGGAGGGCGACCCGGTGAATCTAACCGCTCAATTCGGCGGTGACACTTCATGGACAGTCACGGGCCTGCCGTCCGGGATCCGCACTCTGCCCAATTACACGCAAGGCGCCTTGGCCTTTTCCGGAACCCTCCCCTTGGGCACGACCGGCACGTTCAAAACCATCTTGAATGCCACCGACAGCGTCCGCCGCTCGCCTTTCCAAACCGAGCCCGCCACTCCGCTGACGGTCACTTGGACCATCCTCCCGCGCAGCCCGAAAGGTTGGACGGCACGGCTTTTCGATGGCCGCCAATTTGAAAAACCGGTGCTTGTCCGCACGGATGACGCCATCGAGTTCGAGTGGGCGGGCGCTCCCGCCACCGGACTTTTCCCTGACAACTTTTCCGTGAAATGGTCGGGACTTCTAACACCCACTTTTTCCGAAACCTATACCTTCACTATCGCCGCCGACAATGGTGTCAGGCTCTGGGTGGATGGCAAACTCGTCAGCAGTGCGTGGAATGTGGTGGAAGGCCAGGATGGCGGCTGGCGCAGCGTGGAGATCCCCCTCACGGCCGGTCAGGCGGTGCCGGTCCTCCTGGATTACTATCAAACCTACGGTGGCGCCAATGCCGCGTTGTATTGGTCCAGCGCGAGCCAGCCTTGGGAAGCGATCCCCGGCTCCGCCGTCACTCCCCTGCCCTCCAATGCGCCCCCTTGGATGGCATCGATTCCCGCCACCTCCACCGCCTCCGGCACCGCGGTCACCATGCCGCTCAACGCCACCGACGCGTCGGGCGCGGCCCTAACTTTTTCAGCCGTCGGCCTGCCTCCCGGAGTGACGCTGCGCTCCACCACCTGGCAGGGCCTCAACCCCCGCAATCTGCCCGACGTGGTCACCCACAGCCTGGCCGGCACACCTTTCCTGCCGGGCACCTATCAAGTCACCCTCAATGCCGCCACCGCTTCCGGCAACACCTCCACACGCTTCACCTGGACCGTCACCGGCCAGGCCACAAACCCTGGATTGGAAGCCTCGCTCGCGCTTATAACCTCCGGCCTTCACCTCGCGGTGCAATCCGACACGGCCTCCAACGTGCTCAGTCTCAGCTGCCCCGCGCCGGAATACATCCTGGCATTCTACAAAATCATCCTTGAGCGCAGTGTCGATTTGGAAAACTGGGAGGACCGCACCGCGCAGGCTTCGTTCAATGCCCTCCCGGTCCCTCCTGACAGCAATCGCTCGGAACAAATTCTCCAATACGTGGAAAGCCCAATCCCCGCCGCTCCCAACCGCGCCTTCTACCGGATCAAACTCCAGCCCCGACCCTGACAACCCGCCGGGGAGGGGGGGGGGGCGGGCGACGCTGGGTAATATACTTTCCCCAAGGAGCCGTTGGATTTAAGCTTTCCACCAACCACCTCCGGACCGACCACCAGCCTGCGGCAGGGCGCACCGTTTCACAGCCACACCCCCCGCTTGCGCGACCCCGCTTCCACGGGCATCTGCGGAAATGAGTTTCATCCCCAACGTCCTCGCCGAGCGCTACGCCTCCCCCGCCATCACCGGAATCTGGTCCCCTGAAGGCAAGGTCCGCCTGGAGCGCGAACTCTGGATCGCGGTGATGAAAGCCCAGCGGGAACTCGGCCTCGACATCCCCGCCGACGCCATCGCCGACTATCAAAGAGTCCGCGACAGCATCGACATCGCCGCCATCATGCGCCGCGAGCGCGCCACCCGGCACGACGTGAAGGCGCGCATTGATGAGTTTTGCGAACTCGCCGGCCACGAGCACATCCACAAAGGCATGACCAGCCGGGACCTGACGGAAAATGTGGAGCAGCTGCAGATTTTCCGCTCCCTCCAGGTCATCCTCAACAAAGGCGTCGCCACCCTCGCCGCCCTCTCCGACCGCGCGCGGGAAAACAAGGACATCATCCTGACCGCCCGCACCCACAACGTCGCCGCCCAGCCCACTACTCTTGGAAAACGCCTCGCCATGTTCGCCGAGGACCTCATCGGCAGCCTCACCAGCCTGGAGCACCTCCTCCAAACCTACCCCGTCCGCGGCCTCAAAGGAGCCACCGGCACCCAGCTGGACCAAATCAATCTCTTCGGCGGCGACCTCGCCAAAGTCGCCTCCCTCGAAAACAAAGTCGCCCACCAC
>JAQGPD010000387.1 GCA_028293305.1 Verrucomicrobiales bacterium
CCGACTCCCACCTCGGCCACGTCTTCGACGACGGCCCGCGCGACAAAGGCGGCCTTCGTTATTGCATCAATGGCGCTTCCCTCAAATTCATTCCGAAGGAGGACCTAGAAAAAGCCGGTTATGGCCAATACGCCAAACTCTTCGCGCCCAAAGCCGACGCGAAACCCGATTCCAAGCCGGAAGCGAAGACCGAACCCGCCGCTCCTAAAAAAGAGCCCGCTCCCGAGCCCAAAAAGTAGCCTTCCATCCCCGGTTTCCACGCCATCCCGCATCGGTTTCGAAACCTCCACCCCAGCCGCGCAAACCGCCGGTTGACACCCAACCTCCCCTACCCTAGCCTCCGCTTGTGAAACTTTTCACAAAGTCCCGCGCCTCAGCGGCCCTCAAGTTCCCCTTCCAACTCATCGAAAGTGAGCTGGTTGAAGTGGAAGCCCGGATCAAAGCCGAAGCCAATGCGTTCGACCCCGCGGTCGAGGGCTACGTTTCCTACATCCTCGGCACCAGCGGAAAACGCATCCGTCCCGCCCTCTCCCTCCTCATCGGCGGAGCTTGCGGCGGCGCCACGGCGGACCACCAAAAACTGGGGATCGTCTTGGAACTCATCCACTTGGCGACGCTCGTCCACGACGACATCATGGACGGAGCCGCCCTGCGCCGCTCCCAGCCCACCGCCTCCGCCAAGTGGGGAAACGCCCTCAGCGTCCTGCTGGGCGACTGTCTCTTTGCCCACGCCTTGGAATTGGCCGCCAGCTTTGACAGCACCCACATCAGCCGGAAAATCGCCCGCTCCTCCAACGAGGTCTGCACCGGCGAAATCCTCCAAACCCAGCGCCGCTTCGACCTCGCCCTGACGATCCCGGAATATTTCCGAATCATCAGCATGAAAACCGCCGCGCTTTTCTCCTCGGCGGCGGAACTCTCCGCCTGGCTCAGCGGCGCCAGTGCCGAAGTGCAGGAAAACATGCGCAAATACGGCGACCTCCTCGGCACCGCCTATCAAATCTACGACGACTGCCTGGACCTCACCGGCAGCGAGGCCACCGCGGGCAAAACCCTCGGCACCGACCTCATCAAGGGCAAGCTCACCCTGCCCATTCTTTATCTCCTGGAGGAAAGCAACGAGGAACAGCGCACGCTCCTCAACACCTTGATCCTCAGGCAGGAACCCATCGATCTAAACGTCATCGTCGGCATCGCGGGCTACGCCGGCTGCATCCAACGCGCCGTCCGCACCGCCAAGGACATGCTGGAGGAAGCCCGCGAAGCCGTGGCCATCCTCCCGGAAAACGACTACACCACCGCCCTCAACGGCATCACGGATTACCTCGACCAACTCCTCGATTCCTGCAAAGCCTGACAATTTCCTGGCAGGAACCCGGGCCTCCTGTCCCGTGGGCCTCCGCCCGCCGAAAATGGGCCGGCAGGCAGCACCTTCCAACTTAGGAAATCAGCACGATAATTACAAAGGAAACGTTTTCGCCGCGCTTGAACCCTTGAATTCCCCAAGCCTGCGCCTTATCCGCCAGGATGGAGGAAACGGAACCCCAAATCACCCAGCAGGACCTCATCGAGGCCCTGCGGGAGGGAGACGCCGTGCTGGCGCGGGAGCTGCTTCCGCAGCTTCACGACGCGGACCTCGCCGCCGCCTACGAGGCTCTCCGCGGCGAGCCCGCGGCCGCGCTCCTGACACTTCTTCCCGAGGAACGGTTGGCCGGATTCATCACCCAACTTCCCCTCACGGACGCCGAGGAAATCCTCGTGGCCCTGCCCGACGACCGCCTTGCCAAGGTTCTGGACGATATCCCCGACGACATCCTCGTGGACGTCATCCAGGAAATGCCCGCCGAATACCGCGGCCACGCCTTTCACCTCCTATCGGAAACCCGGCGCAAGGCCGCCCGAGAACTCCTGAAATTCCAGGACGACTCCGCCGGCGGTCGTATGACCACGGCATTCGCCTCGGTCCGCGAAAATATGACCATCCGCGAGGCCATCGAAGCCCTCCGCGGCATTGCCGAGGAAACGGAGATCCTATCAAGAATTTATGTGGTGGATGAGGAGGGTCTGCTCCTGGGAAAAATCCGCCTGCGCGATCTCACCTTCAACCGCCGCTCCACCCACATCGCGGAGCTGAATGATCACGACACCCGCGCCGTCCTGGCAAATTCCGACCAGGAAAAAGCCGTCCGCATGATGATGAAATACGACATGCTCGCCCTCCCGGTTCTGGATGAGGACGGCCGCTTGCTGGGCGTGATCACCCACGACGACGCGCTCGACATTCAACAGGAGGAAACCACGGAGGACATTGAACTCCAATCCGGTATCAGCGGCGAAAACACCGATGAAACCTACCTGAACACCACCGTCTTCAACCAGGTCCGCCGCCGCATCGGCTGGATCATTTCCCTGGCATTCATCGGACTGATCTCCGGAACGGTCATGTATTCCTATCAAGGCCAGATCAGCGGGCTTTTCGCCCTGACCATTTACCTCCCCATGATCGTGGCCTCGGGCGGGAACACCGGCGGCCAGGCCGCGACCATGGTCGTGCGCGCCATGTCCTTGGGGGAACTGGATGCCGGCGCGATCCTGCGCGTGGCTTGGAAAGAACTGCGCGTCGGCCTCATCATGGGCGGCATCGTGGCCTCCGCCATGATCCTGCAGATCTATTTCATGAAACCGGCCAATATCCAGATCCCGCATCAGCTCCTGACCGGTTTTGCCGGCACGGTGGGCCTTGCGCTCATGATACAAATCACCTCATCCACCCTCATCGGCGCCCTGCTGCCCCTCGGCGCACGCGCCATCCGGCTGGACCCCGCCGTCATCGCCTCGCCCGCCATCACCACCATCGTGGACGCCACCGGCCTGCTGATCTATCTGAATCTCGCCCGGGCCATCCTGCCCCTCTGACCGCACCCTAACCGAAGATCAGCCCGGTTCCAGCCCCCCATGGCGTCTCGGTCCCTTCGGTCCCTTTATTCCTTTTTGTCCTTTGCCGCGGCAGCCTTGTCCGGAAAAAATCAGACTGATTATGATCACATACCACCGGATCGCCCACCGTCAGACCACCCTGGTCTCCGCCCAAAAATAAAGCGAAGCCACCACAACAAAAATAGTGCCCAGCGACATGAAATTCATGCGCGACCGCCAGGGCCGGCCCTCCATTTCCGCCTGCAGCCAGACCTCCGCAGCCACCGCCGCCCCGGCATGCAGCGCAAAACTGAACGAGTTTGCATTGAATCCGCGCTGACAGCCGCAGCCGAAGGCCTGCACAACCCACCCCCGATGCAGCGGCGCATACCCCAGCCCGAACAACACCGGCACAGCCAGCGCCCCCAGTAGCCGGATCGATTTCATCCCGTTTCCTTAAGCGGGATTGCCCGGCTTCACAGCCGGATTTCCTGGAATCCGCCGGGCACGCTGTCAGGTTGGGGGAATGTCAGCGCTTGGTTTTTATGAACAGCAAACAGCCACGTTGCGCTGTTTTCTAACATTGACACAAAGCCGGGTCCGTGATTATGAAGGAACACTCATTTTATATGAATTACCCACTTTTCCGACGGTATTTGACGATTTGCACGATGGTTGCCGCCGGGTCGCTTCCGGCCTCGGCCCAGACCGGCCTGCCCGTGCTATCCATCAGCCCGGCGCGGGTGGCGGAGGGCCGGACCGGCGAACAAACGCTGCAGGTGCCCCTGTTTCTATCCGCCCCTTCCGCCTCGCAGGTGACGGTGGCGTGGTCCGTCAGCGGCGGCACCGCGCAGGCGGGGAGCGATTTCAGCCCTGGCAACGGCACCGTGGTTTTCGCGCCCGGGGCGGTGCGGCAAACCATTCCCCTGACAATCCTGGGGGACACGCTGGACGAAACCGATGAAACCATCATTCTGCTCCTGACAATTCCATCCGGGGCGGTTCTGGGCAACGACTCGGCCGAAGTCAGGATCGCAAATGACGAGAAGCTGACAGCGGTGGCCTTTTCCGCGGAAAATCCCCTGAGCGAAAAAGACCATCCGGCGGACGGCCTGCCCTCGGTCAGCATTCTCAATCCCCAGCCGGGACGCACGGTGGAATCGAAACCCGCCACTCCGCCGGGAAGCGCGACTCCGGACCTGGACTTCACCTCTGCCGGCATCACCATGGAATTGACGGCGGCCAGATTGTTTCCCTCCTTCACCGTGATTGATGACGTGCTGGCGGAATCGGAGGAAACCGTCTCCCTGCTCCTCACCAATCCCGGCCCCTCCGTTTTCATCCAACCCCGCAATCCCTCACAAACCCTGCCCGCGGGCCCCGTGCCCGGCTCGCTCGCGGTGGACGGCGATGTCATGGCGGCCGGCGGGGCGGATGGTCTGCGCCTTTATTTCCGGCAAGGCGGGCAATGGAGTCTGGACGCCTTTTTGAATAACAACACCGGCGGAGTCTTTTCAGTCGCCGTGGACCGGGGCATCGTGGCCGCGGATTTCGCGGACTCGGGTGTGAAAATCCTCGTGCGGACCGGTGCCGGGGCGTGGACGGAGGAAGCGCTCATCCCGCGCGGCGGGGAGCCTGCGGACAGCCGCCGCGTTCTGGCGATGAGGGACGAGGTGTTAGTGATAGGCGATCCCGCCGCCTCCGGCCAGACCGCCCTGTCCGGAGAAGTCAGGGTGCACGGGCGCCACATCGGCGGTCCATCCGCATGGGGCCTGGACACGACTCTCCAACCTGTTGGTTCAAAGCCTGATTTCGGATCCGTGGTGGCGCTCCAGGGCACCGCCGTCGCGGTGGGCGCGCCTTCGGCCTATTCCGTCTCCTTGTTTGAGAGGTCCCCCCTGACAAATCAATTCAGCCTCGCGGTGGAGCATATCCGCATCCTGCAGAACTTCGGAAGATCCATCGCGCTCAATAACAATACCCTGGTCATGACCGGACCCGGCGTGCTCCTGACCAGCCGCCGCCCTGACAACGCTACGGGCCCATGGACAAATCCGATCCAACAACAAACCCTTCCTCAAAACCAGTTTGTCACCCAGGTCTTTTTCCAAAACAATGTGTTATGGTCCTGGCACACAACGACGGGCCTCCGCTCCTATGTGACCGGCAATTCGAATGTCTGGGTCTCGCCAGGCACCCTGCCCCTTCCCGCCACTCCCATCCCCGCTAACCGCAGGCTCGCCATGTCCGACTCCGAGGCGGTGGTGACCGGCACCGAGGCCGATGGAATGGTTCCGTTGCTGATCCATCGCGATGCCACCCATAACGCGGTCATTGTGGACGACGAAAGCCTGATGATCACGATCCCCGACCTGGCCGTCAGCGGCGGGGTCGCAGCCATGGCGGTGACCCTATCCAAACCGATGCCCATCCCGGTGACCGTGGAATGCGTGCCCATGGAAGGCACCGCGACCCCCACTGTGGATTACAATCCGGTCACCACTTTCCTGACCATTCCCGCCGGCAACACCATCGCTTACATCGGCGTGGAAACCACCGCTCCCGAGGCGGGCGAACCCGTGGAATTCTTCCGGATCAAACTGCAAAATCCCAGTGCGGGCGCCGTGGGACCGGATGCCACGGTCACGATCCAGCCGCCGTTTCCGACCGTGAATATGACGAATTTTTCCTACGATCTGCCCGAGGGAAACAGCGGCTCGACCACTGTCACCATCCACGTCAATCTCAGCGCGCCCGCAGCCGAAGGCGCCTCGTTCAACTGGATCGCGGAAAACGGAGGAGCCACGGCGGGGACGGATTTCCCCGCCACCTCCGGCACAGTGAACCTGGCGACAGGAGCCACCACCGCCACCCTGACCGTTTCCTTTTTCGGGGACATCACCCCGGAGTCTGATGAATACTTCGCCGTCCGACTGACAGATCTCACCAAGCTGTCGGTGGGCAATTCGATGACCAGTTATGTGAACATGGCCAATGACGATATCGGCACCGTGGTGGCGGATACCTATAACACTCCACAGAACACTCCGCTGACCGGCATGAATGTGCGGACCAATGACCTCAACGTCGACTTGATCCAGGTGCGCGTCACCCCCCAGAACGGCGGCCTGGCCCCCATGGCATCCGGGGCGTTTGTTTACACACCCAACACCAATTTCCGTGGCACGGATTCCTTCACCTACAGCAACTATTTCTCCATCGCGTCGGGTGTGGTCACCACCACGGTCACTATCAATGTGACGGATTCCAACATCCCGCCCGTTCTGAAACCTGACAATTACACGGTGCGCGAGGACACCCTCATGGTGAGCCCCACCACCGGGGGACTGTTGAACAATGACAGCCTCTTCAACAGCAGCGGCGTGGCCTTCGATCCCATCCTGGAAAAGGAAATCATCGACGTGACGAACGGCACCGTCAGCAATTTCGGCAACAGCAACGGCACCTTCAATTTCATGCCGGCGCCCAACTTTTCGGGCATCGCGACATTCAGTTATCGTGTCAGGGACAAGGACGGATGGTCCCAGCCCGCTCTGGTGAAAATCACGGTCACCGATGACTTCGCGATGTCCGCGCCGCAGCGGGTGCAACCCCTCGGAAGCCAGCTGTTCCGGAGCACCGCGGCGGCCGTGAATTTCCCCCTCGCAGCCGAACTGGACTGGCCTGTGAAACTCAAGGCCGGTCAGACGGTCTCCATGCGCGCCGGCACCACCGGCACCCTGAGTGTGCTGGAAATCCGTGACAGCACCGGCGCGCCATTGATTGGAGGCATCTCCGGAGTCAACAGCCTGGAACACATTCCCATCCCCGCCGACGGCACTTACCTCGTCGTCGCCGGCCGTCGCTCGGGTGGTGGCTCGGGCCCCTTCCTCTTCGTCGTGAATGGCGGCGCCGCGCCCTCCACCTCCACCTCCGCCGCCCCCTACGATCTGGACGCGGGTCTTAGCCCGCGCAGCCTCCGCGCCGCCGTCGCCGCCGTGATGCCTAACACCGTCGCGGCGAATCATTACGCCTTCCAGGGCAGCGCCGGGGAAACAGTCAGGATCCATCTTCATTCCACCCTCGCGCAATCCTTCACGATCCAGAA
>JAQGPD010000408.1 GCA_028293305.1 Verrucomicrobiales bacterium
CCGGGTTGAGGGTCGTGGACATGAGCCGGGGAAAACGCGGGGCGGGAAAAGAAAAAACAGCCGCCAAAACCCCATCGGGTCTCCGCGGCGTATCCGTGGATTGAATTGAGAAAAAATGAGTGCTGTCAGAGAACTACGGCAGAGCCGGACGAACTACCGTTGCTTCCGTCAGGACCTGGCGGGGTTTGCCCGCCGGCACTCCATAGCCCCTGACAGCGGAACCAGCGTGACACCGACGCCGGAAGGAGCAAGCCGGAAATGCAAACACCCCCAATTTTCATCTTAAATTCACAATCGGAGGGAATTATCAGGTTTTGATCAAAATTTCTTGCCCTCTCATCGGAAATTCGTGTTGTGTTCATTTCCGATCCTCTTTAAACGGAGGGAGCAATTTTTTTAAAACTGACCCGGACAAAAAAAAGATTATGTGGAAGCCCTTATCGATTGTTTCAGGCGTGGCCATGCTCGCCGCTGGCGGCATCACTTACACCATGGTGCGCCCCGCGCTTATTGCCGAACGCATTCAAGTCACGAATGCTGAAGGCTATAAGCAAAAATCCGAAAAACTGAAGCTCGATGCCGAAGCCGCTCTCAAAGCCGCTGAGAAAGAGCTGACGACCCTCAAGGATTCCCTCTCCAAAGCCGAACGCGCCAAAGCCGAGGCCGCCGCCAAAAAAGAGGAAATCGCCAAAGCCGTCGAGGAGTCCACCGCCGCCAAGGACGCCGCCTCCAAAGACCTTGCCGACCTCGAGCAGAAAATGAAGGACATCGGTGGCCTCCCCACCATGGTCGCCGAACTGAAAGCCCAGGAAGCCAAGCGCGTCGAATACGATAAACAAATCGCCACCGCCAAGGCCGCGATTGAAAATGCCCTGGCCAGCAAGACCACCCAGGACAAGCTCATCACCGAGATCAAACGCATCGACCTCTGGCAGCAGACCGGCACGATGGCTCCGAACTTCCGCAGCAGCGTGACCGCCGTGAATCCTGAATGGGGCTTCGTCACCATCGGCGCCGGCAACTCCGCCTCCGTCACCCGCCAAGCCAAACTCGACGTCGTCCGCGGCGGTTCCGTGGTCGGCAAATTGATCGTCACCCACGTCTCCCCCGGCTCCTCCTCCGCTGAAATCGTCCCCGGCTCCGTGGCCCCCGGCGATTCCATCCTCCCCGGCGATACCGTGAAAACCGGTTCCGCCTCCCTGCCTTCCAGCATCCGCACGGCTCCGGCTCCCGCCGCTCCGAAAACGGACAAGAAAGCGGATGCCCCCGCCACCCCGGCCGCGCCCGCAGCTCCGGCGGATCCCTTCGCCACTCCTGCCGACGCTCCCGCCACCACCCCGGCCGCGCCAGCGACCGATGCTCCCGCCACCCCCGCCGCCGACGCCCCCGCTGCCGGCACTCCTCCCGTGGAGCCCGCCACCCCCACCCCCACGGCTCCCCAGTAAGCCACTTCTCTCCTTTTCCCTTTTTTCTATCTCAATATGAAGCCACTTCTTATTCTCGGCATGCTCGGTGCCATCGGCGGAGCCGTTCTGAGTGTCATGATCCGCAGCAGCCTCAAAGAGGCCCGCTTGGAGAAAGACTCTCTGAACCGCGCCTCCCTCGCCCTCCATGACCAGGTCCGCGAGCAAAGCGGCCCCATCACCGCCGCCCAGGACAGCGCCACGGAAACCGAAAAGAACGCCAAAAACGAGGAGCTTTCCGCCAAAGCCCTCGCCACCGAAGCCAAGGGCCTCGAAGACACCCTCGCCGCGACCAAGAAGGAAATCGAGGACATCGGCACCAAGAAACAACAGATGCAGGAGGAAATCACCCGCATCCTTGGCTCCTCCGGCACGCCTGAGGAAATCCTCGCCAAAATCGAGGAACTGAAAAAAGAAAACGACGCCAAGGTCGAAGAGGTGGAGCAAAATAACAAGGAAGCCGAAGTGGCCAAAAAAGCCGCCGCCGAAAGCCAGACCCTCGTCACCCGCCTGAAAGCCCAGCAGAACGACCGCGCGAAAGCCATCGCCCTCACCAGCCGCACCGGCACCGTCTCCGCCGTGAACTCCGAGTTCGGCTTCGTCATCGTCAACCTCGGCCAAAACCAAGGCGTCAGCAGCGAATCCAAATTGCTCGTCAAACGCGGCAACCAGCTCATCGGCAAACTCAACATCGTCCAAATCGGCGGCAACACCACCGTCGCCGACATCGTCACCAAGTCCATCACCGCCGGATTCGAAATCCTCCCCGGGGACGAAGTGATCTTCGAAAACAGCCCGACCTGATCCGGTCCACCGGAGCTTTTGGCTCCCGTGATTGATTTCATCTGACCCGCCAGTTGGTGACCGCTTGATTCTCAAGCGATCCTGAATGGCGGGTCTTTCTTTTAACCGCTCACAAGCCTGGTCGACAGAATGTCGACCCTCCGGTCAGATCAACGGATGCAGCGGCCATCGGAGGGCGGACATTCTGTCCGCCAGTCCAGTGCTAAACTGGATGCTCGGCGTAAAAACGAATCCAACAAATCATGACACCCCCCAAATTACCTCTGATGCACAATATGGGTATCGTGGTCGAAGACCTTGATGCCGCCATTGCCTTCTTCACGGAACTCGGCCTCGTCCTCGAAGGCCGTATGCCCGTCGAGGGGGAATGGTCTGGCCGCGTAACCGGCGTGCGCGATCAGCGGGTCGAGATCGCCATGTTGCGCACTCCAGACGGCCACAGCCGCCTCGAACTCTCCCGATTCGATGCCCCGGTCATCGTTTCCGACCACCGCGCTGCTCCCGTGAATTCGTTAGGATACCTGCGCGTCATGTTTACCGTCGAAGACATCGACGACACCCTGGCGCGCCTAAGCAAGCATGGCGCAACGGTGGTCGATGAAGTGGTCAATTACGAAGACATTTACAAGCTCTGCTACATTCGTGGTCCTGAAGGCATCCTGATCGGAATCGCCGAAGAGCTTGGGCGGAAGCTGTGAGTATTGTCCCGGGGAATGAAGGTGCTAACAATACGGCGATGGGATTTTCATTGCCATGACATTCACTCTTTTTTAAGCGGTCTGTCCGGGCTCTCCGGGGGGGCGCCGCCTCCGGCAATCGTGTTGTTTTCAGCGATTGATCATTGGCATTCGGAAAGCCATGGCTGCATACTGCACGAACCTGTTTTTAAAATTCCCGAATTCTTGTTATGAAACTCTTCCGCATTCTTGTTCTGGCTGCCGTTGGTGCTGCGTTGTGCTCCTGTGAAACTTCGGATGGGGGCCGGAAGAAAAAGCGCACGCGGCCGGCGCTTCCGGGGGAGGAGGAAAGTTCCTTGAGCTGGAGCCGGCCCACGAAGTCGAGTGAGATTTCGTCGCCGTTTGGACTGCCGACTTCGCGCTGAGGACGCGCTGAGGACGCGCTGAGGACGGGCGGAGGATTTTCCGGAACCACCTTGTGGTTCTGGCCATGTTTGTTGGTCTGACCTGGGGTAGCCAACGTGCGTTGGCAACCCCAGGCTGACGTCCCTAACGCCTTTGGCGTAAAGAATCGGCAGCCGCCGCAGAGTAGTCCGCACAGTCCTCTGTGCGGCAGCAGCTTTCCGGTTATTCAAAAGCATCGGCAGCCGCCGCGTCAGAGTAGACCGCACAGTCCCCTGTGCGGCAGCAGCTTTCCGGTTTTTCCATAGCATCGGCAAAGGCCGCAGCACGTTGCAGGCAGCGGCCCGGAGGATCCCCGGATTTTTCCGCAGCTCAGGCGACTTCCGACCCGGCGGCGGGGGTTGGAGTGGGGGCGGTGACTGCTGTCAGGGGGAGGCGGACGGTGAAGGTGGTGCCGGTGCCGGGGGTGCTTTCGACGGTGATGGTGCCGCGGTGGGCGTCGATGATGGATTTGGTGATGGCCAGGCCGAGTCCGGTGCGGCCGGCGGGGAGGCTGCGGGATTGGTCGGCGCGGTAGAAGCGGTCGAAGATGCGGGCGAGGGCGGCGGGGGACATGCCTTCGCCGGTGTCGGTGACGGTCAGGATGGCTTCGTTATTTTCTTTTCGGATGATGAGGTGGATGGTGCCGCCCTCGCGATTGTAGTGGATGGCGTTGGTTAGGAGGTTGGCGAGGGTGAGGGTGAGGTAATCCGGGTCGCCTTCCATGGGCAAAGGAGTGAGGTCCTGGTGGAAGGTGACATTGCGCTCGGCGGCGAGGGGGGTGAGGAGTTCGACCTGCTCCGCGGCGGCGCGGGAGAGGTCGAAGCGGAGGCGTTTCATGGGTTGGTCGCCGGAGTCCAGGCGGGCGAGGGCGAGGAGGGACTCGATGAGTTGGCGCATGCGGTTGGCGGCGCGTTGGCAGGCTTCCAGACTTTGCCGGTATTCCGCGGCGGGCCGCTCACGGCGGAGGGCGGTCTGGGTCTGGGTGAGCATGACGGTGACGGGGGTGCGGAGTTCGTGCGCGGCGTCGGAGATGAAGCGGGTTTGTTGGGTGAATGAGGTGTCCAGCCGGCCGAGCATGGCGTTGAGGACGCCGGCGAGTTGGCCGAGTTCGTCATTGGGGTCCTCCACGCGGAGGCGTTCGGCTAGATTTCCGGCGGAGAGGCGGGCGGCGGTGGAACTGATGGTGGCGAGGGGGCGCAGGGAGCGGCCGGCGGCCCACCATCCGCCGGCGAGGCCGAGGGCGAGGATGCCGGCGGCGGCGGCGGCGAGTTGCCAGGCGGTGCGGCGGAGGGGGAGGAGATCGGAGGTGAGGTCCCGGGAGATGCGGATGACCTCGCCCGGGGGGGTGGCGGCGAGGAGCAGGAGTTGGTTCCCGGTCCTGATAATCTGTGGGGAGACGGCGACATTTTGAGGAAACGAGGGCAGGGGCCCGGGATGGGTGGTGGCCAGCAGGCTGCCGTCCCGACGCCAGACGGTGACGGTGCCGTTGGGGATTTCATCGGCTTTCAGGGCGGCCTCGAAGCCATAAAAGCTGGGACCTGAGCGGGGCCTGAGCGGACGACCGGGTGGGGGACCGGAGGGATTTGGACCGGGATTCGGGTTGTTGGGACCCAAGTCCGGGGCTGGATCGGCGGCGGGAGGTGGCGCGTCGAAGTCCTCACGGCGTGGCGGTGGACCGGGGCGGGGAGGGGGCCCATCGTCTTCAAACCCGCCGGGACCAGGCCGGGGCCGGCCGCCATCGGGAGGTCCGGATTGGCGGAGGAGGCGGACGGTTTGATTGTAGCGGTCGAGAAGTCGTTCGGTGGCAATGGTCAGGGTGCGTTCGTGCTGCAGGCGCCAGGCGGTGAACCCGAATCCGCCCAGGACGGCGAGGAGGATGAGGCCGTGCCAGATTTGGAGCCGCCAGCGGATGGAGTTGGTAAAAAACATGGACGTTTTTCAGACGATGCTGTAGCCGTGGCCGCGGCGGGTCTGGATGAAGTCGTGGCCGAGTTTTTTCCGGACGTTGGAGACGTGGACGTCGAGGAGGTTGGAGAGGGAGGCTTCGTTTTCGTCGAAGAGGTGCTCGTAAAGGGTGGTGCGCGTGACGAGACGGCCGCGGTGGATGGCGAGGTATTCCACGAGGGCGTATTCGCGGGCGGTGAGGGGGATTTCCGACTGATCCAGGAAGACGGTGCGGGCGGCGGTGTCGATTTCCACGCGCTCAATGGTGAGGCGGGTGACGACCTGGGTGCCGGAGCGGCGGATGACGGCGCGGAGGCGGGCGAAGAGCTCGGCGAGGTCGAAGGGTTTGACGACGTAGTCATCCGCTCCGTGGTCGAGCCCGCGGACGCGGTCGCGGGAGCCGTCGCGGGCGGTGAGCATGATGACGGGGGTGCGCTTGCGGAGGCGGAGGCGCTCCAGGACGGCCCAGCCATCGAGCCGGGGGAGCATGCCGTCGAGAATGATGGCGTCGTATTCCCAAGTGAGGGCTTTATCCAGGCCGTCGAGTCCATCCTCCGCAGTATCAACGGCATAGCCTTCCTCGCGGAGGGCTTGGGCGAGGCTGTCGAGCAGGTCGGGCTCGTCTTCGATCAGGAGGAGGCGCATGGTGGATCCACGGTAGGACGCCAACCTTTAGCAGAGATGAAGCGGGATGGGGAGAGCTTAAGGATCAGGTTTTTTCGTGAGGGCTGCCGCGTTTGCGCCGGGCGGGCGGCGGGGCGGTGGCCGAGGTGGAGGCGGTGGAGGCGGCGGAGGCGGCCAGGGTGGGCTTCGGCGCAAGGCGTCTGAGGAGGGGCCGCAGAACGAGCCAGAGGGCGGCGGCGGCGAAGGGGGCGGTGAGCGCCCAGACGAGGATGCCGCGGAGGCCGGTCATGCCGTATTCCTTGAGAAAAAGCGGGACGTTTTCAAAAAACCGCTGGAGGAGCACCGGAATGGATAGGGGGACCGGCGGGAGGTGGAAAAGCGCCTCGCCGGCCCGGTAGTAGGGAAGCAGGAGAACCAGCTGCAGCGGATAGGCGAGGGTGCCGGTGGCTTGGATGATCGGCTGATTCAGCTTCAGCGCCCAGGCGGCGAATGCGCAGAGGACGAAGCCGCTGCCCAGGATGGGGAAAATGCCCAGGCCGAATCCGAGGGCGATGGTGAGGGCGATGCGGTCCGGGGTGATGCCCTGGGTAAGCTGTTGGCGGATAGGCTGCAGCAGGCGGCGCTGCCACCAGCCGGGTGGATTTTTCTCCGGAGCCGAATCTGGAGCTGGAGCCGGATCTGGAGCTGGATCTGGAGCTGGAGCTGGAGCTGGAACTGGAGCTGGAGCTGGAGCTGGAGCTGGAGCTGGAGCTGGAGCTCGAGCCGGATCCGGGGCTGGAGCGTGCCCGGACTCAGTCATGGGAGCGGCGCAGGAGGAGACGTTGCATGGGATCCGGGGTGTTGGCGGGCATCCGGAAAAGCTGGATGAGCACATAGACTGCCATGGCGATATTTCCCAATAACAAAATCCCGGTCAACC
>JAQGPD010000412.1 GCA_028293305.1 Verrucomicrobiales bacterium
CCGAAACATTCCTGCCGGACAAAATCCAACATGCCCCTCGGGCACCTTTTGTAAAATCTTATCCACCAGGTTCCCCCACCGAGTTCCCGCGGCAAGTTTCCCAACCGAGTTGCCCCCCCAAGTTGCCCTATCGAGTTCCCCTATCGAGTTCCCCTACCGAGTTCCGCGCCATGCCCTACCCGCGGCGCGCCCCGCGCATGTCAACTCGCCCCAAAAAAAGTCGCTGCGACTTTATTTGACCTCCGCCTTTTCCTTCGTCCGCACTCAAAAAAGTCAAGTCACCTTTCTGAAAGTCGCTGCGACTTTATGCTTCGTCAGGGCGTTTTCCCCGATGTTCCCCCCGGATTTTCCTCAATTCACGTTCGTAAAGTCGCTGCAACTTTGTGTTCGGAAAAACTTTGCTCCGCTAAAGTCGAGACCCCCCAGTGCGTCATCGAGGCACTCCACAGGCCCCGATTTCCCCAATACCCACCGCTCAATGCTCAATGCCCAATGCCCAAGTCAACTGACTTTCAGAAAGTCGCTGCGACTTTACGGGTCTACGACTCGTCTGATTTCCAACTTCAAAGGTTCGCCGTGACCTCGCCATGCGACGGAGCAGAGACCCGATGCTCCCAGCCCAAGTCAACTGACTTTCGGAAAGTCGCTGCGACATTATCTTTGCGGCGAAATGATCTTTGGGCCCTAGAGTCCCATCAACACTTGCTCTGCCCTCCCAGGTCGTCCTGCCTGCCTTCCCGCATGCAATTTCGGCAAAACCGGTATATCCTGTTTCACCTCCCCACCCGCCGATTCCTTTTCCCCGTCAGACCCTACCCCACGCCCTCCAACCCACCCAAAAATATGCCTGCCATCCTCACCTGCGCCGACGGTTCCGCATATGCCCCCAGCCTTTACCAGCACACCGCCTGGGCCGCCGCTCAACTCCATGCGGAGGTGGAAGTCCTTCACGTTTATCCACCTGCGCCTCCTTTTTACTTGCCGCCAGTCAATTTCATGGGCGACCCCAGCATGGGCTCCGCCTCCCTGGCGCTCCCGGAACTCACCGCCATCAGCGCCGCTCAGGAGGAGGACGCCCGCCACGCCGCCATGGAACTGCTGGGCCACGCCGCCACCACCCTCCACTCCCACGGAGTCCAAAATCCGGAACTCACCGCCCTTCCCGGCACGCTGCCGGATGTCCTCTTTTCCTGGGATAAACCAGTCGACCTCCTCCTCCTCGGCAAACGCGGCGAATCCACCCCTGCCTCGGACACCCACCTCGGCAGCCAAATCGAAACCATCATCCGGGAAAGCACCCATCCCATCCTGGTCGTCTCGCATAATTTCAAACCCATCCAGCGGTTCCTGATTTCCTTCGATGACAGCCCTTCCGTCCACGCTGCGCTGCGATACATCGTGCACAGCCCTCTGCTTCAAGGACTTCCCTGCGATCTGGTGATGGCCGGCGACCCCACCCCGGAGAACCGCGCCGCCCTGGAATCCGCCCGCGATTATCTGAAAACCGGCGGTTTCGATCCCCAGGAATTCCTCATGCAGGGCGACCCCGAAACGGTTTCCACCTGGGAAATCGCCGCCAACCAAGTGGATCTGCTCGTCATGGGGGCCTATAGCCACTCCCGATTCCTCCAATTTTTCATCGGCAGCACGACCACGGAAATCATCCGCAGCTGCCGCGTCCCGGTCCTCCTCATGGGCGGAAAAATGCCTCACAGCGAGCCCTGAGTCGGCCTGCAGAATCGCTCCAGACCTTGAAGCCGGACACCCGGCAAGGCACCGGTCAGCGGGGCCAGAATCTAGCAGTTAGCGGTCGCAAGTCAGTTTCCGTTCCGGAATTGAAGCCGCAGTCGTGCATGGAAAAAACCGCGGCTGCATGTGAAAAAATGTCATCGGTGGAACCCGGGGCGATCCCATGGGCTTCATCTCCACGCTCCCCGGAAAACCAGGCACTTTTCAAAAAGTGTAATCTTCCCGTTCCCCTACGCGTCTGCGTGTTTCAGACCGGAGGAAGCTCCGCTTTTCCCGTCGTTCAGATCCCGCGCCGCCCCCTCTCCGCCCGCCGCTTCACCACTTGTCCCTTCACCCTCCACTCAGCCCGCCGCTCCCATGGACTACATCACCACCGCCAACGTTCTCCTCTGGTTTTTCCTGACCTTGGGTTTTTTCCTCGTCTTTCTCAGCCACTGGCTCGTCGCCGTCTCGCTGTTTCCGGATTTCGTCGCGGACTGTGCTTCGCAATACCGCAGGCCGGTCACCGTCACCCTGCTCGGGCTTTTGGCTTTGGTGGTCCCCATCGCCATCGGCGTCGCCGGGCTGAATATCCTGCCTCCGCTTTTGAAATGGGTCGGGCTGCTCATCATTTTCGCCCCCATCCTCGGCGGGCTGATGGGCACCGCCGGATTGGCCCATAAAATCGGTCAGGGCATGCCCGCTCCCGGTGATAACAACCAGCCATGGAAAGGCGTCCTTCGCGGCGGCACCGCGCTCGCCCTGACATTTCTCCTCCCCATTCTCGGACAGATCCTGGCCATTCCCCTCATCCTCGCCAGCGGTCTGGGAGCCAGCCTCCTGACATGGAATACCCGCCGCCGGAACCGCCCCCAGGCCACCGCCACCGCCGCCGCCGCCTCCATGCCCCCGCTTCCCGGAAATCCGCAGCCCGCTCCCCACCCGTCCGCCGCAACCTCCGCCCCCTCCCACGCCCCAGCCCACATTCCCGCCCTGCCCATCCTCCCCCACCAGCTGCCTTCATGAATACCACCCGACGCCGCCTCCTCCAAGCCGCTTCCGCCGGCGGAGCCGTCGCAGGCATCGCCGGGTTCAGCGCCCTCTCCCACCTGCTTTCGCCCATTTTGTCAGGCCCCGGCGATGCCGCCGCGCCGTTCTCGCCGCCGACCTCCGCGGACATCGATGAGCCCACCCACCTGCTGAACCGCCTCACCTTCGGCCCCCGTCCCGGCGACCGCGAGGTTCTCCTGAAAATGGGAGCCACCGCCTGGATCGACCAGCAATTGCAGCCCGAAAAAATCGACGACGCCTGGACGGACGCCCGCGCCCGCCACTTCGAGGCCCTCGACGTCTGGCCGCTCGGCGAACTCCTGGAATACAACGCCAAGGAATTGCTCGACCAGATGACGCGTTCGAAAATCGTCCGCGCCGTCCACTCCCGACGCCAACTGCAGGAGGTCATGGTCGATTTCTGGTCCGACCACTTCAACATCGATCCCTCGAAGGGCGACTCGAAATGGTTCAAACCCGCCGACGATAAAAAAGTCATCCGCGCCCACGCCCTCGGCCATTTTCGCGACCTCGTGAAAGCCTCGGCCCTGAGCCCCAGCATGTTATGGTATCTGGACGGTCGCCTGAACCGCCGCGCCAGCGAGCACGAAAAACCCAACGAAAACTACGGCCGCGAACTCCTGGAACTCCACACCCTGGGCATCAACGGCGGCTACAGCCAACAGGACGTCATGGAAGCCGCCCGTTGCCTGACCGGCTGGACCGTCCGCGCCCGCGAAAACTCGAAATTCGCCGTCGGAAAAGTCTCCTTTGATTCCGACCTCCACGACCACGGCGCCAAGACAGTGCTAGGCACCGCCATCCCCGCCAACGCCGGAGCCGCCGACCTCGACCAACTCCTGGATATAGTCTGCAACCACCCGTCCACCGCCCGCCACATCGCCCTCAAACTCTGCCGTCGCTTCATCG
Organism: Verrucomicrobiales bacterium; assembly: GCA_028293305.1. GTDB lineage: Bacteria > Verrucomicrobiota > Verrucomicrobiia > Verrucomicrobiales > V1-33 > CAIZWU01. The sequence goes on from JAQGPD010000412.1 coordinate 3,709, forward strand.
ATGACCAGCCGCCCGAGGACGCCGTGACGACCGTCGCCAAAGCCTTCACGGATTCCTCCGGCCACATCCCGCAGACCCTGCGCGCCCTCTTCAGCACCAACGCCTTCCGCACCGCACGCGGCGGCAAGATCAAGCGTCCCTTCCACTTCGTCATCTCCACCCTCCGCGCCACCGCCGCCCGCACGGACGCCGGTCCCGTCCTCCAGGACTACCTCCTGCGCATGGGCCACGCCCCCTTCCAATACCCCACGCCCGACGGCTATCCGGAGGAGGCCCAACCCTGGATGGCCACCCTCCTCTGGCGCTGGAAATTCGCCTTGGAATTCACCTCGCAAAATCTAAAAGGCACCCGCTTCGACCCCACGAACCTTGAAAAATGCGCCGGCGGCCCCACCCCCCTCGCCGCCCACCTCCTCGGCCGCAAACCCACCGACCAGGAAACCACCGCCCTGGCAGCCGCCCCCAATCCGCTGGCGCTCCTGGCTGCTTCCCCGGCTTTTCAGACCTTTTAAATTGGGGGGAGGGGAAGGCGGGAGAAGAGTTATTAGTTATTAAGTTATTGGTTATTAGGAAATTCTTTCCCAGTCACCCACCAGTCACCCCTTAGCTTCCCACCGCACCCTCCAGTCCACCATCTGCCATCAGCCAGCAGCCATCCGCCATCCGCCATCCGCCATCCGCCCTTTTTCCGCTTTGTCCGCTCTGTCCGCTCTGTCCGCCATCCGCTGACCTCTGACCTCTGTCCGCTGACCCCAGCCTCCCACCCCGCCACCCCGCGCCATCCGCTCGCGTCCCTTTCGTCCTTTTTGTCCTTTTTGTCCCTTCCGCCCGCCCCCGCCATGCCCCTCACCACCTTCATCAATGACCAACAAGACCCCACCGGCACCCTCGTCGTCGTCTTCCTCCGCGGCGGCGCGGACGGCCTGAACATGGTCATCCCCCACGGCGACGACGGCTATTACCGCGCCCGCCCCGGCATCGGCATCCGCCGCGACCAACTCCACGACCTCGACGGATTTTTCGGCCTGAACCCCCACCTCTCCCCGCTCCTCCCATGGTGGAAGGAGCAGCAACTCACCATTTTCCACTGCGCCGGATCCGAGGACGAAACCCGCTCCCACTTTGAAGCTCAGGACTTTATGGAACACGGAGGTCTCGCTGCGGGCGGTT
>JAQGPD010000413.1 GCA_028293305.1 Verrucomicrobiales bacterium
CTGGAGCGCATCCGTGAAGCCAATGTCAGGAAAGCCCGCGAAAAAATGGGGGCCGACAGCAAGGAATACCGCGCCAGGGAATTCGCGGAACTGGAGGATCTCTATCAAAAAGGAAACGCCAATCCGCGCACTCCGGAGAACCAGGGATTCCTCAAACAAGTCCTGGAAAAATTCCCCAAATCCAACCGCGCCGGATGCTCCGCCCTCTATCTCGGCCGCTACACCCGCGGGAACGATCAGGAAAAATACCTGGAACAGGCCATCGAAAAATTCAGTGATTGTTATTATGGCGACGGCACCAGTGTCGGCGGTTATGCCCGCTATATTCTGGGCATGATGCAGCATCAGGCCGGCAAACAGTCCGCCGCCAAAAAACTCTTCGCGGAACTCCGCAAGGACTACGCCGACTCCACCGACCACGGCGGCCGCCTGCTTATCGAAAGTCTGCCGGACTAACCGCTGTCCGCAACTAACAGCTATATTATCGCCTCCTGCCATGCAACGCCGCCGCTTCCTGACTGCATCCGCCGCCACCGCCGCCGCCACCATTTTGCCCATCGCCCGCACCCGCGCGGATGCGGGCGCGGCGGCTTATGCGGCGGATATTGACTTCCTCCTGGCGGAGTTTGAGAAGCAGGCCGGGCACTTTTTTGAACTCAAAAAAATCGATTGGCCGGCCGTGACGAAGGAGTTCCGGGAGTCGGTTAAAGGAGTTGCCTCGGATGTCTCGCATCTGAAACTCTGCCAACAATTGACCGCGCGGCTGAAGGATGGGCATGCCGGCATCATCCAGTCCAAAATAACACTTCCTGACGAATCCGCCGGACGGCGCTGGACCGGCCCCCGGGTCCACCTCCTGACCGCCGGCGACAAGGTGCTCATCCGCACGGCCTTCAAGGATGCCGAAGCCGCCGGACTGAAATCCGGTCAGGAGGTCACCGCCATCGACGGCATCCCCGCCCGTGAATGGCTGGCCGCCAAAGTGGCGAAAATGCGCGACACGGAAGGTTATTCCACGGACCATCAGGCGCTCTTCTCGGCCTGCCACTGGGGTCTGGCCGACTGGGAGGGCACGCGGATCGCGTTCTCCATCCGCGATGCCGACGGCACGGAAAAAACCGTGTTCCGCACCCGGAACGGCGGACCGAATTTCGCGCCCTTCGGCCCGGTTTTTCCGCCGGAAGCCTTGAGGAACATCGGCCGCCAAAACTACGCTCCAACCAAGTCCGGTCCCGGCTACATCCACCTCCGCGATGTCCCCGGGGATTTGGAAAAACAACTCGACGCCATCCTCGCCGAACTGGCGGACGCCCCCGGACTCATCCTCGACCTGCGCGCGAATGGCGGTGGCGGTTGCGACCACGCGGCGGTCTTCGGCCGCTTCGTGCCGAAAGGAAAATTTTACGACCGCTATGAAGGCGTGGCCGAAAAACCCTACACCGGGAACATGGTGGTGATCATCGATGCCGGCGTCCGCTCCGCCGGCGAAACGGTGGCGGGCATGTTCAAGGAAACGCGCCGCGCCCTAACCATCGGTGACAGTCCCACCGCCGGCATGTCCTCCTCCAAGACCACCGTCGCCGTCCCCAGCGGTCTGCTGACGGTCCGCTTTTCCGTCTTCAGCAATATGGCCCGCTATAACAAAGGTAAGGGGATCGAGGGACTCGGCATTCCTCCGCACCAAACCATCCCATACCGCGCGGAGGACCTCATCGCGGGCAAGGACACGCTCATCGCGGCCGCCGAGTCGCTGCTTCAGAAAGGATTTCCCTCGGACGAGGTCGATTACGTGCCGCCGGACAGGGGGAAATGAGGAAATTGAGAAATTAGGAAATTTAGAAATTTAGAAATTTAGAAATCGGGAAATCGGGAAACCTGAAACCTGAAAACTGAAAACTGAAAACTGAAAACTGAAAACTCCTGCGACTTGCTAGCATTTGGAAATTTCCGGATCGGCATTGCGGGGAGGCGGGAGGGAATTACCTTGCGTGGCTGAGAGTTGAAAATAGCCGCCGCATGTCCGAACCCGATTCCGATCTTTCCCCAAACGATCCCCTGAAGGCCATCCGGCTGCTGAGGGAACGCTCGGATGCTTACCGGGCGCTGTCCGCTCCCGTGGCGTTGGCGGCGGGTGTCCTGACACTTTTGGCGGGCGGGCTCTTGCTGCGCATGGACCGCTCGGAGCAACTTTCGCCGGAGGCTTTTGTTTCGTTATGGATGGCTCTGCTGGTGGTTCTGGCCGGATTCTCCATTTGGTTATTGAACCGCACCGCCAAGCTCCGCGTGGGCGCGCCGGATCGGGAGGGCATGAAGTTGGCGCTGCGCTCGCTCGCTCCGCCCTTGGCGGCGGGGTTGGTGTTGAGCACCCTGACGGCGCTCACGCGGTCGAGCAGTTATGTGGACATCGCGGCGCTGTGGGCCTTGTTTTATGGATTGGGATTGCTGGCGGCGGGACCGTTCGCGCCGCGGGAACTGGTGGTGCTGGGCTGGATTTTTTTCGCGGCGGGACTCCTCGCTTTTTTCCCGTGGGTCCGGGCGTTGGATGGCAGGAGCTGGCATTCGTCCTTGATTTACATGTCCCTGACATTCGGCGGGCTGCATGTCGCCTATGCGGTGCGCATCTATTTGAAACAACGCGCCGCCGCGGTTTCGAACGACAAAATTTCCTGACATTTCCACCCGCATGCGGCGGTTTACGGGCATGCACCGCAAACCAACAATGAACAGTCCGCGGTGTTTCCCAATATGGATCGGCGGCGTAGTTGAGGCACTATGAAAACCTGGTTCATCACGGGAGCGTCCTCCGGATTCGGCCGCAGTCTGGCCTTGGCCCTTTTGCAGGAGGGCGAGCAGGTCGCGCTCACCGCCAGGGATGAGGACAAGGTCGCCGACTTGGTGGACGACTTTCCATTGCAGGCCAGGGCGTGGGCATTGGATGTCACGCGGCCGAACTCCATCACGCGGGCCCTCGCGGAGGCGCGCGCTCATTTCGGGCGCCTGGATGTGGTGGTGAACAATGCGGGCTATGGGCTGCTCGGCGCGCTGGAGGAATGCTCGGACGAACAAATGGTCAGGAATGTGGAGACGAATTTCCTCGGGCCCCTGCGGGTCATGCGCGCGGCCCTGCCAGGTTTCCGCGCCCAGGGCGGCGGACATTTCATCAACCTGGGAGCCGCGGCATCGGTGTCGAATTACGCGGGCTTTTCCGTGTATGGCGGCGCCAAGGCCGGCATGGAACTCGCCTCCGAAGCCGTGGCCGCGGAAGGCGCGGCCTGCGGGGTCAAGGTCACGGTCGTGATCCCGGGTCCATTCCGGACGGAATTCATTTCCCGATCCCTCGACCGCGGAGAAAATCCGGTGCCGGAATACACCGCCACGGTCGGAAAGTTCGCGGGCTTTTTGGCCAAAGTCGATGGCCGCCAGCCCGGCGATCCCGCGGCGGCGGCGAAGGCGATCATGGCGGTCGCGGCTGCGGAAAAACCTCCCTTCCGTCTGGTGCTGGGACACTATGCCTATCAAAAATACCGCAGGCATCTCGACAAGGTCCGCGCGGAACTGGAGGCGTGGGAAAGCGTGGGCCTGGAAACGGATTTCCCTTCCTGACAAAATTCCCGCGCCGCCCGCAAAACCGTCATGGCGCCCCATGTTCCGCCGCACAGTGGCCGGGTCCGGGATTTGCGCTGATGGTTTTCCCTATTCGACAGGACTTGCCGGATGGGCCAGGGGGTTTTAAGTGCGGCATGTTGAAGTCACTTTTATATACCGGGCTCTGCCTGGCGCCGACCCTGGCGATGGCCGTGGATTTTAAACGCGACATCGCGCCCATTTTCAAATCGAAGTGTTATTCCTGCCACAGCGAGGAGGCCGGAAAGGAGAAAAGCGGCTATGTTTTTGATAACCTCGAGCGACTCGCGGGTGACATCCGTCCCTCGGGAATGATCGAGCCCGGCAGCCCGGAGGAAAGCCCCCTCTTCGAGCTGTTGACCCTGCCGGTCGGCGACAAGCGCCGCATGCCGCCGAAGGGCGATGGCCTGACTGACAAGGAGGTGAAGCTCATGCGGGAATGGATCAAGGAAGGCGCGTCCCTGACAAAAAAGGCTGCCACCAAGACATCCGGCCTCACGCCCAAAAAGGAAACCAAGGAGCCGGAGAAACCTGACAAGCCGGAAAAGCCCGCCAAGCCGCCGGAGGCTTCGGCACCGGAGACCGGCACCGCCGAGAAGTGGATCAGCGCGGACGGCAAAGTGATCTCCGCCGTTTTTGTCAGGGTGGAAGGCGACGCCGTCCTCCTGCGCATGAACGGCATGCCCTACCGCGTGCCTCTGAACAAGCTGGCCGACGAAAGCCGCAAACGCGCCCTGGCCAAGTAGCCGAAGCGCCTCCGCCCAACGGAGGGTGGACATTCTGTCCACCAGGAAATCCACCCCGCTTCCCGCCCGATTCCTTCCGTCATGAATTCGACGCAGGATTGGGTTATGCCGTGCTGCGTTGCGTTGTGTCGTGTTGCGTTATGCCGTGTTGCGTTGCCTGCTCCCTGACAGATCCTTCCCAGGGCCGCGTCCTGACAGAAACGAATCGGGGCGGCTGAAACAAGGCCGGGACGGGCCTTGCTACTGGTTGCTGCCCATCAAGCGGATGGTGGCTTTTTCGACTTGATAGCGCTGCGCGGAAAGCGGGTGGGCATCCAGCCATCCGAGGTGCGTCGTGGTGATGAGTTTTTGGCTGTCCGGCGGCAGCGCGGCAAGCAGGGCGTTGCGGCGGTGGGGATCCAATTCTCCAAAGATGTCGTCCAATAACAAAATCGGAGCCTGACCGCGGGCTTGATCCAGGAGCGTGGCCTGGGCGAGTTTCAGGGCCAGGGCGATGGTGCGTTGCTGCCCCTCGGAGGCGAAGGTTCCGGCCGGGAGTCCATCCAGGGCGGAGGAAAAGTCGTCGCGGTGAGGGCCGGAAAGGGTCACGCGCCGGCGGGCCTCCTCGTCGCGACGGTCCAAAAGCTGGGCGGCGAGATCGTGGGAATCCCCTCCGGGCTGCCATGTTAGCGAAAGCACCTCCGGGGACGCGGAACCGGGATCGGCGGCGCGGATCGCGGCATGGGCGGCGGCCGCACGGGGCGTGAGTTTTTCCAACAAATCCGCGCGGAGTGTCAGGAGAATCTGTCCATGCTGCACGAGCACAGCGGTGTAGGCATCGATTTCCCGCCAGGGCGGCGAGGCATCGCGCTTCAGGAGGAAATTGCGTTGGCGGAGCGCCTTTTCGTAGGACTTCAGAGTGCCGCGGTATTCCGGATAAAGTTGGGACCCGAGGAAATCCAGGTAGCGGCGGCGGGGTTCGCCGGTTCCCGAGACGAGTTCGAGGTCGCCATTTCCCATCCAGACCACCAAGCCGCTGGCGGCCAGATAGTCGGCGGTGCGGCGGGCGGGCTCGCCGTCGATGAGCAGTTTTTTGATGGACCCCGTGGAGGTGTGAGTGAGCTCCTGCCCGCGCAGCGTGCCCGCGATTCCGAATCCCTCCGAGCCAAAACGCGGAAGTTCCTTTCCGGTGGAGCTCCGCGGGGATTGGAGCCGCAGGAGGACGCAGACCGCTTCCAGAATGCTGGTTTTTCCCTGCGCATTG
>JAQGPD010000415.1 GCA_028293305.1 Verrucomicrobiales bacterium
GTCTGGAGCGCCGCATGGACGATGAGCGGTTCAGCATCGTGGACGTCGGCGAGGAGGAAGGCAGCCAAAACACCATACGCGATCAAACCCTGGAAACCAGCCAGGCGACCGCCTTTGTCAGCATCATGCAGGGCTGCAATATGAAATGCACCTTCTGCATCGTCCCCTACACGCGCGGCGTCGAGCGCGCCCGCCCCATCCGCGAAATCGTGGAGGAGGTCCGCCGCCTCACCGACCAAGGCGTCAAGGAGGTCACGCTGCTGGGCCAAATCGTAAATCGTTATGGCATCAAGGAATTTCCCACCGTGAATGGCCTCAGCCCGTTCGTGCAGCTTCTGAATGAACTCCATGAAATCCCCGGCCTCCAGCGCATCCGGTTCACCAGTCCGCACCCGATTGGTTATCGCGACGACCTCGTGGAAGCCTTCCGCCGCCTGCCAAAACTCTGCCCGCACATCCACCTGCCCCTGCAAAGCGGCAGCGCCTCCATTCTGAAGGCCATGCACCGGCCCTACAGCCCCGCCCGGTTCCTGGAAATCTGCCAAAAAATGCGCCAGGCCCGGCCGGAATTGGCGATCACCACCGACATCATCGTGGGCTTTCCGGGGGAGACGGAGGACGATTACGAGGCGACCAAAAAAATCGTCAGGGAAGTGCATTTCGACAACGCGTTCATCTTCCGCTACAGCCCCCGCCGGGGCACGCCCGCTGCTGATTTTCCCGAGGAAATGCAACTGCCGGAATCCGTGAAGGAAGCCCGGAATCAGGACCTGCTGGAACTCATCAACGCCCAGGCGCGCGAAAAACTGGCCGCCGAAGTCGGCCGCACCGTGGAAGTGTTATGCGAGGGCTACAGCAAAACCACGGAAACCCGCCTCACCGGCCGCACCCCGCAAAACAAAATCGTCGTCTTTGAAGGCCCCCATGACCGACTCCGTGGGGAAATCCTCCCCGTGCACATCGACGGCACCAAGGGCTTCACACTCTACGGCAGCCTGGCCTGAGGATCAAAATCAACGCGGAACCCGGCCTTGCCAGCCCTCCGGGCCCGGCCAAACCGCCTTTCAAGATCGCGCAGTGACCCGCCCTGTCCCGGTGATTTCCACAAAACCGGACGATGTCTTTGGCAGAATCGGTATGAAAAATTTGCAATTACCATACTTGTGATGTTTATTAGAGTTTCAATCATCCTGATTTTCATTCATCATGCGCCTTTTGGTCCACGATTACGCCGGTCATCCTTTCCAAATCCAACTCTCGCGCGAATTGGCGAAAATGGGGCATGAAGTGCTTCACGCCTTCGCGGGGTCCCTCCAAACGCCCCGCGGCGACCTCGTCAAAGGCCCGACGGACGCAGCGTCCTTTTCCGTGACCGAGGTGGCCATGGATGCGGATTACACCAAGTATAAATACAACTTTCTGCGTCGGCGGAACATGGAGGTCGCTTATGGAAAACAGGTCGCCAAGCTGATCAAATCCTGGAAACCGGATGGTGTGATTTCCTCCAACACCCCCACGGAGGCCCAGGAGCCGATCCTGCGCGCCACGCAGGAATTGAATGCGAGGTTTGTTTACTGGTTGCAGGATTTTTACAGTCTGGCGGTGGACAAATTGGTGAGGAAAAAAATCCCCGTCCTTGGCGCCTTGATAGGCCTATACTATCGTCGCATGGAAGGCCGGCAACTGCGCGCCAGCCACCGCGTCGTGGCCATCACGGAGGACTTCGCCCCCATCCTTCAGGAGGAGTTTGCCGTGCCGGCTTCGCGCATCACCGCCATCCCCAACTGGGCTCCGCTGGAGACCCTGCCCGTCTGCGAAAAGGACAATGAATGGAGCCGCAGCCATGGCTTGCATGACAAATTTGTCTATCTATACACCGGCACCCTGGGCATGAAGCACAATCCGGAACTTCTGCTTGGATTGGCTGAAAAATTCCGCGCGCAGGACCGGGTGCGCGTGGTTGTCATCTCCGAAGGCATCGGGGCGGAATGGCTGGCCTCACAAAAAGCCGCCAAGCACCTGGACAATCTTATATTGCTGCCCTACCAGGATTTCAGCGCCATGCCGCGGGTCCTGGCTTCCGGTGATGTTTTATGCGCCGTCCTGGAGGAGGACGCCGGCGTGTTCTCCGTTCCCTCCAAGGTCCTCACCTATCTGTGCGCCGCCCGGCCGCTCCTTTTGGCGGTGCCGCAGGTGAATCTGGCGGCTCGCATCATCCACCAACACAAGGCGGGCCTCACGGTTCCCCCCGCGGATGTCCCCGCCTTCCTGGAGGCGGCGGAACAGTTGCTCGCCAACCCCCATCTCGCCGCCAGATGCGCCCAAAAGGCGAGGGAATATGCAAAAAATACCTTTAAAATCGAGGAAATAGCCGTAAAATTTGCAAATATCTTTACCAACTAGAATAAGAGACCACCCCATATCATTCAATCATGAAAGGCAAAGCAGTCATTACCGGAGCCGGCGGCTTCATCGGCGGACACCTCGTCCAATATCTCAAATCCCAAGGCTTTTCGGACATCCGCGCCGTGGACCAAAAACCTCTGGACGACTGGTATCAGCTCCACCCGAACGTGGAAAACCTGGTCATGGACGTGCAGGGGATCGATGCCTGCCAATTTGTCTGCAAGGACGCCGAGGTGGTTTACAATCTGGCCGCCGACATGGGGGGCATGGGCTTCATCGAGAACAATAAAGCGCTATGTATGCTGAGCGTTCTCATCAATACCCATATGCTCATGGCCGCCCGCGACCGTGGCGTGAAACAGTTTTTCTATGCCTCAAGCGCCTGTGTCTATAATGGCGAAAAACAAACGGACTCCGCGAACCCCGGCTTGAAGGAAGTGGACGCCTATCCCGCGATGCCCGAGGACGGCTATGGCTGGGAAAAACTTTTCAGCGAGCGCATGTGCCGGCACTTCCGCGAGGACTTCGGCATCCACACCCGCTATGCCCGCTATCACAATGTCTATGGACCGCACGGCACCTGGGACGGCGGCCGGGAGAAAGCACCCGCCGCCATTTGCCGCAAGGTCATCCAAGCCAAAATGAGCGGAAAATTGGAAATCGATATCTGGGGAGACGGCGAGCAAACCCGCAGCTTCATGTATGTGGATGACTGCACCTTCGGCACCCACAAAATCCTCAACAGCGACATCCTCGAAGCCATCAATCTGGGCAGCGACGAAATGGTCAGCATCAACCAGCTGGTCAGCATCGCGGAGGACATCGCCGGCGTGAAACTGAAGCGCAACTATCAACTCGACGCCCCGAAAGGCGTCCGGGGCCGCAACAGCGACAACACGCTCATCAAGGAACTTCTCGGGTGGGCTCCATCCATCAGTCTGCGTAACGGCTTGGAAAAAACCTACGCCTGGATCCACGACGAAATCAAAGCCGGCAAAAGCGAGAAAAGCATGCGCCCCCTCGCGAACGCCTACGCCTGACCCCGCCCGCGGATGTCCGCAGGTCCAGCCCTCCCTTGGTCCTCATTGAAGGACCTCCGTAAAATAAAAATAACACTATTCAAAATCCGATTCCCCGGGATCGGAAAAAGCGGAGCCGCCGGATAAGCCAGACCGCCGCGCGCCTCCAACCACCCAATGCCCGGACCTCTGCCCTAACCATGGCGGGT
>JAQGPD010000418.1 GCA_028293305.1 Verrucomicrobiales bacterium
GAAATCCCCAACGCCCTTGGCGTAATCCCGGACCGGTAAAAACGGCAGGATTTATCCCGAACGTGTTAGCAAAAAAGATTGCGGCAGGTAGTGGCGCTGGAAAAGCGCGTGTGGAATTTACCGATTCTCAGCTGGAATTGGTATTAGCACGCCAGGATGGCCCTCCTGCAGGGCATTCCAAACCTGCCGGATGCTTTTCAAAAGTGGTTAAAGCGGCCCAAGCACACGCTGTCGTCACAGCGCTCCAGCCCGGGGTCCCGGGCACCGCCGCGACGTCCCGCTTCTCCACCGGATGCGCGGCGGTGTCCGGCCTCACGCCGCCGGCGAAACCGGTGCATTGCCCGGCACCGGAGCCATGGGCGGCTCTCCGCCTTTCTGCTGCATGGCCAGGTGCTCAAGAAACTTGATCACACAGCCCAACAACACCACCAACGACACAATGCCGTAGGAGATAAACAGCTTTTGATCCAGCCCTTGGGTGAACCCATAGCTATGCAGACCCACGTTCAGCAGGTTCACGTGCCACCAGGAAAACAGGCAGAAATTCGCCCCGAAAGCGGTGCAAATGTGCAGGCCGATTTCCTTGATCCAGCCGGCCAAACGCATATGCAAAACCGCGAGACACCATAGCACGATCACCATGGCTCCGTTTTCCTTCGGATCCCAGCCCCAGAAGCGACCCCATGAGTCGTTCCCCCAAATCCCGCCCAGGATGGTGCCGATGAGACTGAAAACCAGTCCGAAGCACAGGATCCCATAGGAACTTTGCGTCAGCATGCGGAACAGCGCCTTGTCCTGCCGGGTGATGTCGAACAAGCGGCAGAAGATATAAATCATCGAGAAAATAGCCGCCAGGAGCACGGTGGCATAACCGATATTGATGGAGGTCACATGCGTCCACAGCCAGTAGTTGCTGCGCAGCACCGCCATCAGACTCGGCATGGTGTCCGCGGCATTTCCCGCTTCATACCGCCCCGCCAGGAACATGCCCGCCGCCCCGCAACAGATCGCCACGATGAGCGGAATGCGGTTTTTAAAGATCAATTCCATGAACACCGCGAAAACCCCGGCCATGAGCGTGATGAAAGGAATCGTCTCATAAATATTCGTGATCGGTCCCCAACCGGTGATGCGCACCCGCCACAGAATGCCGGCCATGATGGCGCCGTATCCGGCCGCCGCGCCCCAGAGACACACCTTGTGCAGCAAGCGTCCCCAACCGCTTTGCGGAGCCAGCCAGGACACCGCCTGGACCAGGAAAAGAATGAGGAAGCCCCACTTCGCCCAGTCGAAAAGCCCCGCCTTCAGATACCCGCGGTCCAAGGCCACTTTTTTATAACTGCCGGTCGCCTCGGCGGCGGAAATCAAACCCTGGCCCAGGCTTTGCACCGCGCTTTGCAGCTCGGCGTTTTTGGCGGGATCCGCCGCCAGATCCGCCAGTTTTTCCAGACCTTGCAGCTTGGCGATCGCGGTGGCCGCGTGCGGGCCCTCGGTCAGAAAATCCCGGATCAATCCGGCGGCGGGCACCCAGGCGTCCGGGTTCGCGGCATCCGGCGGGGCATACCACGCGATGCTGGTGGTGTCCTGGAGGATGCGGTCGATTTTTTGAAACAGCTCCGGCGGGCTGGAGCGATCCCCGGCACGGGCGGCGGCGATGAAGCTTTTGAAAGTGGGGGAATCCTTCAACCCGCTGAGGGCCTCGCTCAACGGCACCGTCTTGCCCGCTTTGGATTTCAGGGGCTCATCCGCAAAATCCGCGGGAATCAGCACGCCGTTCCTGGCAAAGTCGAGAAAGCGGATCAGGTCCTCATAACGGATCAGATTGGACGCCAGATTGAAGACCTGGTTTTCCAGGCGATCGCGTTTTTCCGCCGGGATTTCCGCGATGCGGGTGCGGGCGGCGAAGAATTGTTCGCGGGCGGGAAGCAGTTCATCGTAGGCGTATTTATCCCGGCGTTTGTCATGCGGATTCAAGCCCACCTGCAGCAGGGCCTCGCTGTCCTCCACATTGAAAATCGGATAGCGGTTCGCACTCGCCGGGAAGAGAAACGCGTCCAGAATCCAAGCCACCGGCGGCAGGCTCCGCTTGGAGCCGTCGTCGAGTTTCAGCGTCACGGAAGGGATGGCGCGGTTTCTCAACAACTCATAATAGGCAAACGTGTGCAGGGACTTCGTGCGGCCGTCGTCTGTTTTGGGCACGCGTTCCATGACGTCGAGAACCTCCGGCTTCCAGGCGGGCGCCAACTGGGCCGCCGTGAAAATCCGGCCGGGATCCGGTTGCCGGGTCTTGCTGGAAAGATAGAGGGACGAAAAGATGGCGGCGAGCGCCAAAAATACGCTGATGAAAACCGGGACTTTTTTCATGGGACTAGGCAGCGGTGGGGGACGGGGTTTTTTCCGACGCATTGCGGCGGATGAAGCGGAAGAGTTTGGTCAGGAAAGTGATAAGCAGGCCGATGGCGGCGAGGATCATGCTGTAGAGCGGCCACTGGTCGGAGGGATTCTTCACCACGGTGAGCACACTGTAGCGCTCCTGTCCGGGCGGGGATTGGTCATCATAGCTGGTTTGATAGGCCACATAGCCGCTGTTGCGCAGGGGATTGTTCATCCAAATACGGAATTTGGATGATTTATTGTCAGGCGTGGTCATGGTGACGTTGCTTTCATACTCCTTGGCCTTGCTGGAACCGGGATAGTAGGTGGCTTTGAAGTCGTCCAGCTTCAGCGAGAACGGGACCTCCCAGGTCTCGCGGGTCAGGGCCACGGTGAATTGTTTGTCCCCCACCGTGAAGGAATACGGGGTGTTGGAGCGGGTGACGATTTCCCCCTGCCGGATGATCTGGGCCAGCAGGGTGCCGCCGACGTTTTTCCCTGACAAATCAAAGGCATCGAGATAAATACCGGCCATGTTAGCCTCGTGCATGGGATTCACGGGCAAGGGGCGGAGCGTGTAGCCCTCCACATTGCGTGAGCCGGGGACCACGGTGGGATCACCGACGGTGGTGACGGTGGCGTTTTTCTGGTAGCCGGAGACCTTGAGTTCAAAGGGCCAGCCGCCGCGGTGGAAGGTGGTGGTCTCATTCGGCGAGTCGGTGCGGAATTCCGTCTCATGAACCAGATACACGTTTTTGTCGGTGCCGCCGACTTCACGGATTTCGAGCACCCAGTCCTGGAAGGCCTGGACTTTATTGCTGCTTTCGCCTTCGAAAATACGCATATGGCCTTCCTGTTTATACCACAGGGATACGGCTCCGGCGGCGATGAGGCCCAGCATGGAAAGGTGGGCGATGACATTGCCGATGGTGCGCCGGTTTTTCCGGATGCGGATGACGCCGCCGGCCAACAGATTCACAAACATGACGGCCAGCAGCGAGGCCATGCCCGGAAGCGGGATGAAGCCCAGCCACCAGTGTTCCTTCGGCACAAACCAGCTGGTGAAGTATATGTTAAGGCTTTCATACAAACCCAATGTTTTCTGACTGAAAGTGCCCAACAGCGTGAGCAGGATCATCAATAGGAATACGACCACGGCGATGTGATAGGACCCGATCAGGGACAGGATCCGGTCCGTGGCTCCGGCGCGGTGGCGCGGGGTTTCGGGAGGGGAAAGAGTGGGTGATTCTGCGGACATGGGAGGGAGGGAATGACCGGCCCGCGGACCGGACCAGGAAGGAGGGAATGGAAAAGGGATCCCGGCTTTACAAGCCGGCGGCAGGAGTGCCGGCGAGGCCGATGGATTGGGCAAAGGCATCGAATTTAGCCGCATTGGCCGCGACGAGGGCCTCGGGGCCGGTCATTTTGAGGGTGAAAAGAATGCCGGGGGCTTCAAAAATGACACCCAGCATGCGGTAGCCGGGTTTGGGAGCGGCGGGGGCCATCATGGGGCCGCTGCCACCGGAAAAGGTGCCGCTGATGTCCATGAAGGGGGCGGGGCGGCCGAACACGGGCTTGGTGGGCAGCGCGGCGAGGGCGGCCTCCGTGAGGGGTTCCTGGCCCATTTGCTTGCGCCAGCGGTTGAGGTTTTCCAGGACGCCGCCGCCGGACTGCATGGGGAGCAGCGTGAGGTAGGCCTCGCCTTCCCGGCCCGGCCCGAAATCAAAGTTCAAATGCCGGAACTCGGTGGCTGGCAGGAAGTTCCAGCCCTCGGGGGTGGTCCACCGGAGAATGCTCTGCGCTTCGTTGGCGGCGTAGCGCTGTCCGACGCTGAGGCCGAGCTTGGGTTCGCCCTCGTCAGCGAAGGGCGCGCGGGATTTCAGGACTTCGACCCGGTCCTTGCGGCCGCAGGACGTGGACAACAGAGCCATGGCGGCGGCGGCGGAAAGCAGGATCAGTCGGGAGGGGGTGGCAGACATGCGGAAACAGGCGTGGGGGCGGAAATACGGCGTGGCAAGTGCAGGTCTTACGCTTCCCAAGGGCATGACGAGAATGTCATTCCCCTTTCGCCGCAAGAGAGCAGGCGTGCCAGACGGTTGATTCAGTGGGCTTTTTCCACAATTTCGCGCACATCGCGCTCTGAAACAGGAGTCGTTCCATGGTCGATTTCCACCACCACCAGGTAGCCAGGCGGCCCCCCGGCGCGCCGCATGGCCCGGACGAGATCCGCTTGTTCACTGGTCACGCGGTCGCCGGTCAGCGGATCCCAGGTCTCATCGCAGGTGAGGCATCCATGGGAGGGCGTCTGCCCGGCGAAAACCGTGTCCCGCCACGGCGCGGGATCGATGGCGGTGCCATGCGCCAGGATTTCATTCCGACCCGCGCGGCCCGCCCACCAGGCCTCCCGGATGGGCCAGAATCCGCGCCATGAGGGCGGCAGGAGATTTTGATAGCGCTCCTCCGTCCAGCTGCGGTCAAATTCCAGCGGCAGGCCCAGAATCAGCGTCTCCGTGGG
>JAQGPD010000497.1 GCA_028293305.1 Verrucomicrobiales bacterium
CCGCCCTTGAGCCGCTTCCCTCCGACGGTATCCATCCCCCCCAATATCCTATTTCAGGCCCCCCATCCCGCCCTTTCCATGTTCTCCTTCTCCACCTCCGGCACCCGACTTTCCGCCCGCAGCGGCATCCTCGAACTCATGGACGACCTCGGCCGCGCCCTCACCACCGACCCCGGCATGCGCATGCTCGGCGGAGGAAATCCCGCCCACATCCCCGCCATCGATGCCGTTTGGCGACGCCGCATGACCGAACTCATGCACGATGGCGACGCCCTCGAGCGCACCCTCGGAAATTACGATCCCCCCCAAGGCAACCCGCCGTTTTTGAAAAGCCTCGCCGCCTTTCTGAATCGCCACTGCGGCTGGGACCTCACCCCCGCCCACCTCGCCATCACCGCCGGTGGCCAGAGCGCCTTCTTTTACCTCTTCAATCTCCTCGCCGGCCCCATGCCCGACGGCACCTCCCGCCGCATCCTCCTCCCCCTCGTCCCGGAATACATCGGCTACGCCAACCAAGGCCTGCACCCCGACCTTTTCCTCGCCTGCCAGCCGGAAATCGAGGAACTCTCCCCCCACGAATTCAAATACCGCGTCTCCTTTCCCCGCGTCGAAGCCGCGCTCGCCCAAGGCAATATCGGAGCCATTTGCGTCTCCCGCCCCACCAATCCCACCGGAAATGTCCTCACCAACGACGAGATTTCCCGCCTTTCCGACCTCGCCCTCGCCGCCGGCATCCCTCTTATAATAGACAACGCCTACGGACTCCCCTTCCCCGGAGCCATTTTCACCGACGCCACCCCCCTCTTCGCCGACCACATCATTCTCACCCTCAGCCTCTCAAAACTCGGCCTCCCCGGCACCCGCACCGGCATCGTCGTCGCCCGGCCGGAAATCGCCTCCGCCGTCGCCGCCATGACCTCCGTCATCGGCCTCGCCAACACCAATGCCGGCCAGCAGCTCGTCAAACCGCTCCTCGATTCCGACGAACTCCTCCATCTTTCCCGTCAAATCATCCGCCCCTTTTACGAAACCCGCTCGCTCGAAGCCGGCCAATGGTTCCACGAAGCCTTCGCGGACACCCCCGGCTGGTCCCTCCACCGCTGCGAAGGCTCCTTCTTCCGCTGGCTCCGCCTCACCCACCTCCCCATCTCCTCCCGCGAGCTCTATCAACGCCTTAAATCCCGCCAAGTCCTCGTCGTCCCCGGCGAAGACTTCTTCTTCGGCCTGCCCGACCCGTGGCCGCACAGCACCCAGTGCCTCAGGCTCAACTGTTCAGGAAATCCCGAAACGGTCCAGGAAGCCATCGGCATCATCGCGGACGAAGTTAAAACGCTCCAATTCGCCTGACCGGCACTCCCTTGGATTTGAAAATATCGGAATTTTCAGATTTCCTGATTTCTTAATTTCTTAAATTCCCTATTTCCCAATTTTCCCCCGTCCTTTTTCGTCTAAAGGTTGACACCCTTCGCCGGAACTGCCATTGATCCTTGGAAATTCCTCTCCCACCACCATCATTTTCCCATGAGCCAAGAAGAAAACGAACTCCCGCCGCCCAACAAGAAGACTTCCTCCGTGCCTCTTTCGACGAAAACGTCGGCAGTGCCCCTGAAAAAGGAAACAGTCCGGATCACCCTGCGCGCCAACGCCCCGGGTTCCGATGCCCCTGCGGCCACCGTTCCTCTGACTCCCCGTCCGGCTCCCAACGCCCCGTCGTTCAACAGCCCTCCCGCCCCCACCGTTCCCCTGAGCCCTCCCCCACGGCCTTCCGTCGGCGGACCTCCTCCCGCCCCCAGCGCCCCGACCGCTCCCGGTGCTCCTCCCCGTCCCGCTCCTCCGGTTTCCCCCGTCGGCAGCAAGACCATCCCTCTCGGTGCCACCCCTCCCCGGCCCGCCACCCCGGCCATGGCCCGTCCAGCCGCCGCCGGTCCCGGCGCCCCTGCCGCCCCCGGAGCCACCCAACCACTCCCCCGCGCCACGGTGAAGCTGCCTTCCGCCGCTCCCACCGCCGCCATCTCCAGCGCCCCCATCCGCACCGCTGCCATGGCGGACGATGATGAGGAAGTCGATGAAGGCCCCCTCAACATCATGGCCTGGGTCGCCCTCGTCGCCAGCCTTGCCATGCTCTTCTTCGCCTTCGCCTCCGTGGATGCCTGGCCGCTTTCCAACGGCGTCGCCGACACCAACACGAAAAAAGAGGACTGGGCCAAGGACAACATCCCGGCTTCCTTCAAGCTCCCCATGGATCACTCCCCCTTCGATTCCAAGAATGACGGCACCGTGACTTCCAAATACGACTCCGTCGCCCCCAAACTCCCGGTTCGCAACGCCGCCGAGTAATCCTTACGCAACCCTAACTTACCACCAACCATGGGACCAGCCGCATTCCTCTTCATCGCCTCCGCCGCCTCCGTGGCCATTTTCGCTCTGACCTTCATCGCGAAATAATCACGCAGGCCTTCCAAGGCAAAGTCGGTTAGCCGACAACAAAATCCAGCCCGGTCGGCCTCGAAAGCCCGCCGGGCTTTTTTGTTGCAACATCCCACAACCGACTAAGTTGAACACAGGATCAACCCCCACCCCCACCCCACTCATATGGCCAGCGCCGCAGTCATCCAAACCTCCAAATCATCCTTCGCCACCGACGTCCTCCAGTCCCCCGTCCCCGTCGTGGTGGACTTCTGGGCGGAATGGTGCGGCCCCTGCAAAATGCTCGGACCCGTTCTCGACGAGATCGCCACCGAAAAAGGAAGCGCCGTCAAAGTCGTCAAAGTCAATGTCGACGAAGAACCCGACCTCGCCGTCGAATACGGCATCCGCAACATCCCCGCCCTCTTCTTCTTCAAAGACGGCGAACTGAAGCACAAAGCCCTCGGCGTCCAACCCAAAGCCGAAATCATCAAGCGCCTGGAATCCATCGCCTGATCTTTCGCTTTCCAGAAAACACTCCCAAAAACGGCCGCCCTACAAGGCGGCCGTTTTTTATTGCCAGACGCATCGCAGTTTCACTCGTCCGCCCGTCCGCCCGTCCGCCCGCCCGCCCGTCCGCTCGCCCGTCCTTTTCGTCCTTTTCGTCCTTTTCGTCCCTTTTGTCCTTTTTGTCTCTTCCTCCCAGGCACCCTCACCCATCCCTCTCCCCATTCCCTCACTAAAAAAAACTTCACTCTCCGCCAAAACCCGGTATTCTGTGCCCCCATGGGAACCTACTCCATCACCCCGCGGCCAGACGCCCGCACCCCGCAAAGCATCGGCCCCATCCGCACCCCGGCCCCCGTTTTGTCCCCGCCCCGGAGCATGGACCGTTCCTCCAAATCCTCATCCCCCCACAAATCCGCCTGGACCAGCGACAAAATCCTGGCCACCGCCGGCCTCGTCCTCCTCCTCCTCGGATTCGCCGCCAAAACCACCGACCCCTGGGTCCTCTGGGTCGGCCTGCCCACCGCCGCCGGCCTCGTGCTTTACCTTTGCCTGCCGTCCATCCAAAAACACCGCCGCCGCGAATCCTGGCAGGACCAGCGATCCGACCTCCTCGACCAATGGTCCCAGGTCGTCGACAGCCTCACCACCCCGGCTGAAAAACGCTACCAGGTTCTCCAGCAACGGGTTTCGCGCCTCAGCGACTTCTTCCCCCAGTCCCAGCAGGGCTCGCTCCTCCGCCCCGGCGAATACATGCTCTGGCTCTACCTGAAGCTCCTGCTCGCCCGCGACCACCTCCAGGAAAGCGTCAATACCAGCCACGAAACCGACGTCATTTCCCAACGCAATCAACTCCTCGCCGAACTCGACTCCGAAGACCTCACCCCCGCCACCCGCCAGTCCAAACAGGAAACCGTCCTCATCCTCGACCAACGCGTCCTGACCATCCGCAGCCGTGCCGGACGCATCCACGAAATCGAGAGCGACCTCACCCGCGTCGAGCAATGGGTCGCCCTCATGCACGACCAAGCCGCCCAGCACAACACCATGGGTGACGCTGGCCGCCGGCTCCACTTCGGCCAGGAAACCCTCACCCTCCCGTCCCTCGACTCCGTCCCCGGCTCCAACCTCCAAGCCCTCGACGCCCTCGTGAATTCCCAAGCCACGCTCTAGCCGATTATTCCTCACGCACGGCCGCCGCCTTGGTCTAACCAGATAATCACCGACTCATTTTCAGGCCGTTGCATTTACCGCAACATCATGTCTCCGGAAAAACGAAAAAACCTTCTGAGCCATCTATGGTGCGGTTGTGCGTTTGCCGCCGTGGCATTCGTCGTCGGAATTTTCCTCGGTTTCCGTCAGGGAAAATTTGCTGCCGGCCTGGAGGAAAATAAAATCGCACTCAACTGCTTGAAGCAGAAAGAGATTTCGATAAGCCCGGAATTCCGCGAGTTCCTGAAGGGTCGGATCTACTGCAACCTCGCTTCAAATTTTCCGAACGATGCGGGATATCTCCTGCGCCGCGATTGGGATTTTGGTCCTGTGGACAAGGATATCCTGAAGCGCTCGCTCTACGCCAAAGGCCCTAATGATTCCGCCGACTCCTTTGATGCCGCCACAGAGGACCTTTCCACTGCGGAGAAACCAACGATCAAAACTCCGGCAATGGATGATTCCACTCTGCTTGGCCAGCCCACCACTTCGCAACCCTGAGCCGGAGAGACAACGAGATCTATCAATCCGCCGATTTCTAACAACTCACCACTAGCCTTCGACGGCCCACCCTCGCCTCACTCCGCCGCAGCGGATTCCGCTTCAGCCAGGCGCTCGTGGCCTTTCCGCGCACGGCGGCTGAGGAGCATCACGATTTCCTTCAGGATTTCATTTCCGGACGTGGGGGCTTTCGCCAAAAAGTCCTCGAAACCCTGCTTGGAAATGCGCCAAACCTTGGAAGGCACCGCCGCCGCCACAAAAGCGCTGGCCTCGACCTCCTCCAAAAATCCCATCTCGCCCACCGTCTCGCCTTCGTGGATGTAGCCCAACGGCACCAATTGCTCCGGAGACCGCAGGGTCACGGTCAATTCCCCCGACACCACGATGAACAAATGGCCGGTCGGATGTTCCTGTTCCAGAACGCCTTCCCCTTTGGCGTATTGCACAAATTCACCTTCATCGGTCAGCGCCGCACGGCTGGCAGGGGACACATGCGTCAGGATACCCAGAGCGGGGAGGATCTCGGAAGTCTCAAGAATTTCAGCCATGCCACATCCCTAGGGAAAGCCGCCCCACCCGCAAGTGCAAAACCATTTTCCTATCCAAAAATCACCCGTGATTTCAAACAATGCCTCCCTTTCCCTGACATTTCCCGACCGCTCCGGAATCCCGCTTCCTCCTCAGGTTCAGGCTCTCACGCACGGCCGCCCATGAAAAATTCATCACTGAGACTGAATCTCAAAACGGTTGACCCGCTGGTGGCGTATCCTATGTTCCGAATTATAACCACGCCGCGTCACCCGCCGCGCCCCCCTGGGAGTAGCCGCGCCCCAACTGCATATTCACAAAATCGCCGCCTCTCCCCCGCCGCCCTTCCCCCGCCCAGCTCGCCCACCACGTCCGTCCTTTTTGTCCCTTTAGTCCTTTTTGTCCCTCCTCTTCCTGACTCCTTCCCTCACTCAGCCCCCCAGCCTGACCACCAACGGCCCAGCCCCCTCTTTCCCGCCACCACCTCCATGAAACGCCCCACCAACAGCCAACCCGCA
>JAQGPD010000505.1 GCA_028293305.1 Verrucomicrobiales bacterium
GTGGCCCTGATTGCCTCGGCGGGGTGCCTCTATCTCTTCGGCAGCCTGGATGATCAGCCAGGGAGCCTCGCGCTAGCCATGACAGTGGTGGTGGGATTGCCTGCGGCGCTGGGAGCCTCGGCGGGCCGGCTGCTGCTGCAATCCGGATCCAAATCCAACCCTCCCAAAAAATTATCGTGACTGCGCCGGACCAAACCCCAACCACCCAAAACCATTCCGGCAAAAATGCGTTGGAGTGGTTTGTCTTTATTCTGTCCTGCGTTCTCATTCTGGGAACCTTTGCGGTTCTGATCCACGGCATGGCGGTGTGGAAGGATGCCCCGGCGCGCCTCATTGCGCGGGCAGGCGAGGCCTATCAGGATGCGGATACTGTGTGGGTTCCTATCGTCGTAACCAATGAAGGCGACCACTCCGCCGTGAACATCGAAGTGGAAGTCGTCAGCACCTCGCCCGCCGGCGAGGTTGAGGCGGCCTTTACCGTCGATCAGATCCCGCGCGGAGCCGAACGGCAGGGCCAGGTTTCCTTCAAAGGGAAAATGGAGGAACATCATTTCCGCGTGCGCGTTTCCGGTTATCAGGCGGAATAGGACTGCCAGCTCCTGACAGCGGTCGCCTGGCCAGTGAACTTGCCAGGGTTTCACTTATTTTAACGAGCATGTGTTTTGGGAACAATGCCGGGCATAGTCGCGGGAAAGCCCAATCACCGGTGCTCTTGGTCCTATATCCATTCCGCCTTTTCAGGACTCGCTCCCCCATTTTTCCGCAGGAACTTCGGAAGGCTTGGTTAGGAACGCATGGGATCCATGGAGAACATCCGCCCGGGAGTCGAGAACGAGGTGGGACGTTTGTGGAACCAAGGGTCAGGGACGGCGGTGAGGTCCTTGCCGGTCCGGAATGCACTGACCCGGATTGAGACAACCGAAGGGACAAAATTCTTGCAACAGAGACGGAATTGCGGTAGGCGATATCCGCGCCATTCCCGTCATAAATGGTTGGAACGGCGTATCCACCCCCCACCTATGAAAGCTCAAACTCTCTTCATTGCAGCCGTTGCTGTCCCGTCGTCCCTCCTCGCAGGGGAATACACCCAAACGACTCAAAGCGCCCCGCCTCCCATCAGCCCTGGATATTCCTTATACAATGCCGGGGAATGGCAGATCGACTTGTTTGGTGCTTATGCAGAAGCTGATTCCGGCAACCGGCGTCTGATTGGTGAAGATGTTTTTGGCGGAGGTCTCGGCTTCAACTATTTCTTTACGCGTAACGTTGGGATCGGTGCCGAGGGCACCCTTTTTGACACGCCGGGCGACATGCTGGGGTCGGCCAACGTGAATCTGACGCTTCGTTTCCCAATCGGTGAAACTGGTTTGGCTCCCTACATTTTTGGTGGAGCAGGTGTTGTTTTCAACGCGGACGATTTGGATTCGGATGACTTTTCGGATGCCAGGGACCGTTTTGAGGACGACGATGAGCCCGGAAAAGGTGACGACGTCATCTTCATCGGGCACGCTGGCGCGGGATTGGAGTTCCGGTTTTCGCCGCACGTGAGCATCTTTGGAGATGCCCGCTATACTTGGACTGAGAGCGATAACTCCGATTTTGGCCAAGCGCGGGCTGGGCTGCGATTCACCTTCTGACCAAGGCGTCCGCGTCCAGGACTCCACCCCCAACTGCTGAGACGGCCCGGAGGTCCACATCCGGGCCGTTTCCTTTTTCAGCCCCACATTTCAGAAGTGGACGGCTCAGGTTTTTTTCCGGAAAGGCGCTTGGGTGAAATCCTTGGATTGCTGGAGAATAGACCTTTTTTTCAATTACCGCAGGCAGTGCGCCCTTCTCTCGCCGCTGTCCGTTGAACGAGCCACAGTCGGGGTCGCCATCACCCGTTTCCTGGCGGCGGAATAAATTCTTTCCGGGAGAATGGCGGGGGCCGCAGACATTCGGAAGGATGCCCGCCCCGGAAGGAATATCAATTATTGCTATGAATTTCCGGGAGGCATGTCTGCGGAGTTCACCCTTATGGTGGTGCCAGACGAAAAAATCTTTTCTGCGCGTCGGCGAAAGGCTGGGTATAAGTGGCCGCTGATTCACTGCCCGGAATTTTGGTCCACGTCCCCCCTTGCAAGGAGTCGCTTTGCCAGAGAGCCAAGCCGTTCACAGGGGGCCATGTGAGAACGAGATTTCCCCCGTTGGGACGGATCACCAGCTGGTCAATAATCAGATAGATTCGCGCCGCTCCCGCATTCAATGATGCCTGAGCGTCAAAACCATATCTTCCGGCAATGGCGGTGTCTCCACTCAGCGCCACCGAGCATCCGAACCAATCGTCGGTCGCCATCGCGGTCACCGGCAGTTGATATTGGAAAGTCCATGCGCCGCCGTTCTTTTGATATAGATAAACGGCCCCCCGGTTTCCCTGCCAGCCAATCGCGGACACCAGCGCCCGGTCTCCCTGCACGGCGGTGGCGAATCCAAAATAAAGATTGGCCGCCGCCTGTGGAGGGGTGATGCCGGAAAGGGCCGACCACGTGCTCCCGTTCCATGCCGCAGCCCAGGACTTTCCATTGCTGGTGGCATGACTTACACCGCCGGTCCATCCTGGCGGATTGCCCGGCTCCCCGATAACGACGCTGGCATCATCCATGGCCACGGCGAAACCAAAGCGGCCTCCAGTCTCCGGCGACGTGCTGTTGTAGGACTTTTGTGATGACCACGAGCTGGTGATGCCGGCCCTCGTGAAAATATCCACCCTGCCGGCATCTGTCTTTCCCCCATCGAGCACCGTCACGTTTTGCAGGGGCGAACCCACCGCCAACCGATTGCCATGCAGCGAGATCGAAAAGCCAAAAAGAGCTCCGGTTTGATTGAACGGGCTGCCCGTGGTTCCCTGTGCCTGCCAGGTGGAACCGATGCGGCGGTAGGTGCTCACCAAGCCGGTGCTGGTGTTGGCATTGGGTATGCCGATGACCACGGAGTCGCCGTCAATGGCCACGGCACGCCCGGAGGTCCAGGAATTGCCAAACGCCGGAACCAGCTTTTGCTGCAGAAGCCAGACCCCGTTCGTCCTGGTGAAAACCGTGGCGCTGCCACAATCTGTAAACGTGGTGCCCAGCGAGACCTCATCATCGAAATCCGAGCCCGCCACGATGGTATTCCCTGAAATCCCCACCGCGACCCCGAACCGGTCCTGCGGGGCTCCCTGTGGATCCTCCAACTTTATTTCCCGTTTCCAGATATCGCCCGTGCGGCGGAACACATAAAGGCTGCCGGAATTGAGCCAGCCCGGCGTGTCATCATTCAACACCCCGATCACCGCCACATCCCCATCCAATGCCACACTGAGCCCGAAGTTATCGTCCGCAGCGCCTCCCTCGAAATCAATGCTTTGTTGCAAAGGCCAGTTGCCGGCTCCGACGCTCCCAAAGAAAGATAGGCCTCCCGTTTTCACAGGACCACCCCCGGTGCTGGCGACGACTGCGATGGTGTCGCCAACCGCAACCGATGTGGTGAAAATTTCCCCGGATGGGGTCGCTGCGGCCAGATTGACCGGCGGGTTGATCACTCCCCCCGTCGTGCTGTCATACAGGGCGGTTTTCCCTCCATGACTTCCGGCCAGGATCACGCCGCCCGGGCTGGTCGAGACAGCGCATCCCAGCCCATCGTTGACTGCGGCATTGGAGAGTCCGGGCAGGCGGGTGGATTCAACATAAACCGCTCCCACATCATGGAGGGCCACCGACGCATCCCAGCCGGGCGCTCCCACCACCAGACTTAACGAGAATGAGCCTGTGGAAATAGAGCTTCCATACAAATTTCCTGGCTGAGGATCAGAGGGCGCCAGGCTTCTGCGCAGGGACGCATTCTCAATCGGTGACCCGAAGGAGTTATAGGTATACTCATAGACACTGCCTGCCACCGCCGGGGTCGTGTAGTCTTTCCCTGGAGCACCCACCGCCGCCGAATCCAAGCCCACCATGGTGACCGCGTAGCCAAAGGCCTGCGTGCTCGCGGAAAATGGTGGATTCAGCATCGCCGCCAGACCATAGGCACCGCCCGGGCCTCCCTGTGCCAGGGTAAAAACGAAGGCTCTGCCCCGATAGGCCAGGGGAGTGTTGACCGTCGGTGGTGCCCCCACCACGATGGCGGACCCCCCTTCGATATCCACTGACCAGCCGAAATTATAAGCGGGAAACGTATCGCCGGACGACCAGGCAAGGGCATGGACGAAGCCCGAGCTGTTATAGACAGCGGCTTGATTGATGGTTGGCTGCCCAAAAACCATGATGCCCTGTGAAATGGCGACCGATCTGCCGGGAGGACCGCTCAGACTTTTTTGGAATTTCCACGTCCCCTGTTGGCGGCTGAACACATAATTCCCTTCCGTCGAAGCCACCGCCAGAGTGTCCCCCTCCATGGCAATGGCAACTGGCTCGCCTGCGGCAGGTCCGGCCTCGACTTGCTGCTCCAGGCTGGCAATCAGCGGATCCACCGTCAGTGGAAAGGCCGCCTCCCGGTCATTGATGGCTATCAAAAGTCCCTCATCCGTGGGCCGCATCTCCGCGGCAAGCTGATGGCCATGGGCATCCCAGACCTTCAATTCCCGATAGCTCAGCAAGGAAGTCCCGCTCTCAGGATCCACAAAAATCAAGTCGCCCGCCCGTTTGGGATCACGTTCCACCCGCAACAAGTCCAGGGTTATCCGCAAAGTCAAAGGCTGCCCGGGGTCCGGATTTCCCGTCCTTTCCGATATCGTAAAACCCTGCTCAAATCCCCGTGATGTATTCGAATACCATTCCACCACAGGACCATGATCCGCCTCCGTCCGGGTGCCTGTGGGATTCCATGAAACGTGCCGGTCAGTGCTGGACTGCCGCAGCCGCAGCGTTCCGCTCCATGACTTGCCGGGGGTCCCTGACTCAAAACGAACCCCGCCATCTCCCAGGAATCGGGCCGTAAGGTTTTGCGAGGGATTGGCGGCAAAGTGGGTCACCCCGGCATTTTGCGGCAGCTTCCCTATCCCACCCTCAACTTTCCATGCGGCATACCGGGCCTCCTCCAGGGCTGCCTGAAACGACGCCTGCTCATTGTCCGGAAGCTGACTCAGCTGACTGGAAGCCCGAATCAGCGGATTCAACAAGGGGGCCGGCATGGGTGAACCAATTCCCTGCGTTGGCGCTCCGGCAAAGTCGCCGGAACCGCTATTGGAAGCGGTATTCGCCAAGGCGGGTGCGTCCACTGCCGTAGGCTGGACCTCTCCCCCATTTTGAAAAATAACGTATGCCCCTATCAGACTGAAAACCAAACCGACCCTAAGACAGGCAACAAAGGACGTTTTCATATTATTTACTTCGGGTTCCATTCCCCGGGATCACCATATAAAAATGTTTTTCACGGCGTTTTCGGGCTTAACCCCGGCTTGATCCAGACTTGTAACCTGTGGACTGGATGGCCAAAGACATCAGCTCCCCAGCGGAATGTTGGCGGCGGAGCCGGGGCGCCGCGCCCGCCCGGCCTTCCCCCGGGCCTAGGGTTGTTAGGAAGGTTCCTGCGGGCATCGTGAAAACCGCGCTGCGATCTGTCCTGTGGGGAACCCCTGAGGTCCCTCAACACAAAAGTTGTTTCAACTTCGCCAAATCCAATGGTTTCATCAGATAATGATCAACTCCGGCCTCCTCGGCTTTCTGAAAATCCGATGCCTGCCCATATCCTGACAAGGCGATGATGCGGGGCCGCGGATCAAGGTTCCGGCGGCGGATTTCGGTGGCGACCGCGAATCCGTCCAGATCCGGCAAACCAATATCCAGCACAATGAATTCCGGATGTTCCGCCGCGATGCCATCCAGAGCATCCCTGCCCGTGTGGGCCACCCTCACAGTGTGACCCGATATGCGAAGCAGTTTGCCCAGCGTTTGCGCGCTATCAATATTGTCATCCACCACCATGATGGTCTGCTTGGCGGAGACCGGTCCGGGGGCGCGCCCCACGGAGGCAGTGGCGGGGGAAGCCAACGGCAATCTGACACTGAAGCTGCTGCCTTTATCCGGACCCTCGCTGAACGCGGACGCCCGGCCGCCATGCAGCTCAGCCAGCCTGCGGACAATGGTCAATCCAATCCCCAGCCCTCCCTCACTCCGGGCAAGGCTTCTTTCTCCCTGAACAAAAAGATCGAACATTTGCTTCACTTGGTCAGGCCGCAGACCCAGGCCGTTATCGGAAACCTGCAGCACCACGTCCTCCGCCTCCCTGAAACCCCGCAGTTCAATGTTTCCTCCTTCGGGGGTGTATTTTGCCGCG
>JAQGPD010000518.1 GCA_028293305.1 Verrucomicrobiales bacterium
GCCACGCGGGCCAAGCCGGACAAGTTCGAATGGCGCCGCTCCATTCCTTTTCTGTTCCTCCACGTCGGCTGTCTCGGCGTCATCTGGACGGGCTGGAGCTGGACGGCCGTGGCCGTGGCCGTTTTCCTCTACGTCTTCCGCATGTTTGCCATCACCGGATTCTACCACCGGTATTTCTCCCACCGCACCTTCCAGACCTCGCGTTTCATGCAGTTCATCCTCGCCTGTTGGGGGAATCTCTCCATCCAGCGCGGCGCCCTCTGGTGGGCCAGCACCCACCGGCACCACCACAAACACTCGGACACCCCCGAGGATCCGCACTCCGCTCTGGTTTACGGTTTTGTCTGGAGTCACATCGGCTGGATGACCAGCAGCAAAAACTTCCCCACCGACTACCGCGCTGTCAAAGACCTGGCGAAGTATCCGGAACTCGTGTTCCTGAACCGCTTCGACCTCATCATCCCCGCGCTCCTGGGCATTGGCCTGTATTTCACCGGCTGGATGCTTGAAAAATTCGCCCCCGGCCTGGGCACGAATGGCGGTCAGCTTTTTGTGTGGGGCTTTTTTGTCAGCACCGTCTTCCTGCTGCACGGCACCCTCTTCATCAACAGCCTCGCCCACGTCTGGGGAAATCAGCGCTTCAAAACCACCGACCAAAGCCGCAACAACTTCTGGCTCGCCCTCATCACCCTCGGCGAAGGCTGGCATAACAACCACCACCGCTACATGGGCAGCACCCGCCAAGGATTCTATTGGTGGGAAATCGACCTCACCTATTACGGCCTCAAGCTCATGTCCAAACTCGGCCTCATCTGGGACCTCAAACCCGTCCCCCGCTCCGTCTACCAGGAAGCCCACACCCACTGACCGACATCCCGGGGCCCCGAAGATCTCGCAGTCCCAGCCCGCTTCAGGGCACCCGCAAACACCGGGCCGCAGCGTAACCAATCGTTGCTCATCCGGTCGAGCCGGACGCCGAAATCCGTGCCGTAAAGCCGGCCGATTTTCACCAAATGGCATGGCAATGCCGGGGCTGCCGTGCCAGGGTGGCCGACCATGTCGACGCCCCATTCCGCTCCTCCTGAACTGGATACCCCGCTGGCTCGTGCACTCCGGCCTTTTGCGGCTTTTTTCAGATTGCAGACCGCTTCCGGGCTGTTGCTGATGGCCTTCGCGGTCGCGGCCATCGTCTGGGCCAATTCCTCCGCCGGGGCGCTGTATGAGACCATTTTCACGACCAAATTCACGATTGGTTATGGCGACAGCCAACTTTCCAAGCCGCTGATTCTGTGGATCAACGATGGCTTGATGGCCATCTTTTTCCTGGTCGTGGGGCTGGAGATCAAACGTGAACTCGTCACCGGCGAACTGAACACCGCCCGCAAGGCCGCCCTGCCCGCCGCCGCCGCGCTGGGGGGCATGATCGTCCCGGCACTCATTTATCTTGGCTTCAATAAGGGCCTCCCCACCCAGGGCGGATGGGGGGTGCCGATGGCCACGGACATCGCGTTTTCCCTGGGCGTGCTGGCGATGTTGGGGAAAAGGATCCCCTTGGCGCTCAAGGTGTTGCTCACCGCCGTGGCCATCGTGGACGACCTTGGCGCGGTGGTGGTCATCGCCGTTTTTTACACGGCTTCCATCCATGGAACCTTGTTGGCGGCATCGCTGGCATTGATCGGGTTGGCCTGGGTTTTCGGACGGCTCGGGGGACGGCATCCGGCGGTGTTTGGGATTCTGGGAATCATCGCCTGGGTGTGCATGCTGAAGAGCGGCGTGCACGCGACCATCGCCGGAGTGCTTATGGCCTTCGCGCTGCCTGGCAGGATTTTGGCGCCCCTGGAATCCGCGCCCATGACAGAGCGCTGGGAGCATGCGCTGCACCCCTGGGTCGCTTTTGGGATCATGCCGATTTTTGCCCTGGCCAATGCCGGCGTCGTGGTCGCGGGAAGCTTCAGCCACGCCCTTGCCCAGCCGCCCTCGCTGGGGATCATCGCCGGTCTCGTGCTTGGAAAACCCATCGGCATTTTCGGTCTGTCATGGCTTGCGGTGAAAACCGGCGTGGCCTCCCTGCCGGATGGTCTGACCTGGGGCAAGGTGTTCGGGATGAGCCTGTTGGCGGGAATCGGATTCACCATGTCGCTTTTCATCGCGGACCTGGCGTTCGGTGTTTCGCCCAGCCTGGCCTACGCCAAAGCGGGCATTTTGGCCGGGTCCGTCGCCTCCGGCCTGATCGGTTATCTTTATCTTCGTTTCACCACCCGCGCCACTCCGGCGGCATCTGAATGACCCTCCACCGCTTTTACATTTCCCCGGATCGATGGGATCCGGAAAACCTGACCCTGGACGAAACCGAAACCCGGCACGCCTCCGAGGTGTTGCGGCTGCGGGAGGGTGAAAAAGTCAGCGTTTTTGACGGACGGGGACATGAAATCCACGCCCTCATCGCGGAGCTTTCGAAGCGCAGCTGCCGGCTCCAGGCGGAGAGTCATCACCACGCGCCGCCTCCCGCCGCGCCTTTGTTATTGGCCCAAGCCATCCCCAAGGGAAAAAACATGGACCTCGTCCTGCAAAAGGCCACGGAGCTCGGAGCCACGGGTATTTTCCCGCTCCTGACCGAACGCACGGTCGTCCGCCTGGATGCCGCCGAAGCCGCGGACAAACAGGAAAAATGGCAACGCATTGTCATCGAGGCCTGCAAACAATGCGGGCAAAACCTCCTTCCCACGGTCCACGCGCCGCAAACCCTGGCGCAGTTCCTGACCAATCTCCCGGAGGCCGGCCTGCGCCTCATCGCCGCCCTCACCCCGGAGGCCCGCCCGCTGCACCGCCTTCTGGAAACCCTGCCGGCCGACGCCGAGGCCAACGCCTCCACCCAAGCCGATGCCGAGGCCGCCACCGCCGAAAAGTCCACGCCGGGAGCCGTAATTTTGATAGGCCCGGAAGGCGATTTCACCCCCGCCGAG
This sequence comes from Verrucomicrobiales bacterium, assembly GCA_028293305.1. Lineage (GTDB taxonomy): Bacteria > Verrucomicrobiota > Verrucomicrobiia > Verrucomicrobiales > V1-33 > CAIZWU01. Next base: position 2,964 of record JAQGPD010000518.1, read on the forward strand.
CTCAGCGCCGCCGCCCTCATGGACTTCCTGCCGCTCTCCCTCGGCTCCATCATCCTCCGCACCGAAACCGCCGCCATGGCCGCCCTGACCATCACCGGCTACGAGCTGTCACGGAACCGTTAGTAAACGGTGCAGCCGAACTAGCCGAAAAGAATTGGCCACAGAGATCACAGAGAACACAAAAATTCCCGGAAAGACGCCAACCTCACCCACCCAGAGCCATCGCCCATTTCTCTGTGCTTCTTTGTGCTCTTTGTGGCTAACAACCAGCAA
>JAQGPD010000531.1 GCA_028293305.1 Verrucomicrobiales bacterium
AACGGATCGCCCGCGAGCGGGCCCGCCGCGACGCCTTTTTTCAATCGCACCGCCATGGGGAGCGGGAGATTCCGCGGGTATTTGGCGGGCGCTATCACATCCAGTTCATGCCCCGCGAAGGCCGAGGGCGCGTCATTCACGAACCTGTAAGGCTCTGAAATCGGCAGCCCCATTTCCGTGGTGCCGCGTCCGGGACTTGCTATGATGAATTGATAGGCCAGTGACGTTGTGGTGACATTGGTCGTTGTGTTGGTGCGCGTTTCATGGACCTCGTGATATCCCGTGGTGGAGACTGTGGTGGCTCCCATGGGCAAATCCACCCCGTCCAATTTCGCCGTGATGGTGAAACCCGCTTCCGCCGCCAGGGTCACCGTCACTGGCACCACCGCAACCGCCCCGCCGGGGTAGGTCCGCGTCGCGAGATTGGCGCTGTTCCGTGTGGCCGTGACCGCCGCAAGCGTGGCCGGTGGCGCGCCGAGGCAGGCCACCGCGAGAAGGAAAATTGATCGTTTCATAAAAAATCACACTTCGCCGTGCATGGAAATCGGTCAAGAAAACGGAACAACTGAAGAGGGCGAACAGTATGACGGTATTTAATGGAAAATGCACGCTTTTCCCGAGATTGTGTCATTCTTGTCATCCGCCAGCGGCGTAATCCCCGACGCCCTCATTAAATTAAGGTGAACCCTATTGTTGCCGATCCTATCAAATCACATCGAACAGGTTTTTTCATTCCGCGATCCCGAAACCAGAGCAGTCGCGTTTTGCCTGGGGAATAAAGTCCATGGAAGTGTCAATGGACGAGGCTAGCAAAGCGAAACGGGAATAAATGAACAATTGCCGCCATCATCCCATCCATGATAGAACGTGAGCCATCAATCCACCCGCGGTCCCTCCCGTGTAAAACCCCGCATGTCCTCCCCTTCCCCTACCCCTCCCCTCGACGACGGTCTTTCCAACGCGGCCGGACCGCCAAAATCCCAAAGGGCGCTCCAGGCTGGAGGCTTGGCCGCCGCCGCTGTGCTGTCGGCGCTTTGTTATCATGCCGCGATGCGATGGGAGCCGTTCGCCGTGTGGTTGGTCGCCGCCAGCCTGGCCTTTTTGGTCGCCCTGACATCCGCCGGAACAGCCCGCCGGGCCTTTTACACTGGCATCGCGGCGGCGCTTCTGACCTATGTGCCCCACCTGTGGTTTTTGAGAGGAATTTTCTCGGTGACCGCCATACCGCTTTGGTGCTGTCTGGCGCTGTGGCCCGGATTTTTCTGCGGCACCCTGCATGTGGTGCGCCGCAAAGCCGGTCCCTGGGCGGCACTGGCGGCGGCGCCTTTGTTATGGATGGGCTTTGAATATATCCGTTCCGAAGTGTGGTTGCTGCGCTTCACCTGGATGACCCCCGGCTTCGGGCTGCCCGCCGCCCGCATGGGCTGGGCTTTTGGCGAGCTGGGCGTTTATGGTGCTGGAGCATTGCTGGCTTTGGCAGGAGCAGGCGGCGTTTTATTGAAAAAACACATCGGCGCGGCGGCGTGTCTCCTCCTGCTTCCCGCTTTGCTTCTGCTTGGAAAAATCCCGCAATCATCCCCATCCAGCCTGCGCGTCACGGGGGTGCAATTCGAGGAGGCGCTTCCCATACAGTTGTTGGAGGGATTGGAAAATGCCCGCCTCGCCCACCCTGACACCCAGCTCTTTTTATTGCCGGAATACAGTTTTTCAGACACACCGCCGGAGGAGGTTCTGGCCTGGTGCCGATTGTATAAAACCCACCTGATTGCCGGGGGCCGTGAGTATTTACCCGGAGAGAAAAACAGTCAGCATCTGCCAGCCTATTATAACATGGCCTTTGTGATCGGCCCCGAGGGAACCGTGATCCATAAGCAGGCAAAATCACGTCCTATCCAGTTTTTCGATGACGGCCGTCCGGCCCCATCCCAGGCGGTCTGGAACTCGCCCTGGGGACGGATCGGCATCTGTATTTGCTATGATCAGAACTACCGGGAAGTGACGGACCCCCTGGCCGCCCAGGGCATGCAGGCATTGGTTATTCCCACGCTCGATCTGGAAACCTGGGGCGAGCATCAACACTGGCTTTCCGCCCGCCTCGCCGCCACCCGGGCCGTGGAACATGGCGTGCCGGTCCTGCGATTGGCCAGCAGCGGATACTCCCAGTTTATCGATGCCCAAGGCCGTATTCTCGCCTCCGGATCCATGCCCGGCCAGGGTGAAATCGTTTCCGCCGTGATCCCGATGGCATCCGCCCCGCGCATGCCTCTGGACCACTGGATCGCCCCCGCCGCTCCCTATTTTTCCGGATTGATGATCCTATGGGCCCTGACCGTTAGTTTCATCGATGAACGCCGCCGCCTGAAAGCCGCCGTTCCACCTCCTAACGTAGTCGGAAATGCCCCGTGATGGGAAACTCGAACAAGCGGTCCTCCTCCCTGGTCCCCTGGCCTATGTTGTGAATAATCATGGGCACGCCGTCCACATTCCGCCGGTCGCTCACCACCATGATATGCGGCAACCGGCCGGCGACCGTGCAGGTCACCAGGTCACCGGGCCGGTAGTCGCCCGCCACCGCGGTCACGGGCAGTGAAAAGCCCTGCCGCTTGAAAAACACCGCGAGATTCAGCACCCGGCGGTGATCGATATTCCGGTCCGTGCTTCGCAGACCCCATGTTTTGGGATAGGCGTAAAAATTGGATTTCATGTCCTCG
>JAQGPD010000535.1 GCA_028293305.1 Verrucomicrobiales bacterium
TGTTGAACCTCCGTCGGGGCGCGCGCGGTGGGGGGCGGCTCCCTTGCGGAGCGGGGCGTGGGAGGGCACGGTGGGGGATGATGATCGCTAAACACATTTTTTATACGGGGCGGGTGCAGGGGGTGGGATTCCGTTATACGGTCCGCCAGTTGGCGGCGGGGTATGAGGTGGCGGGTTGGGTGAAAAACCTGACAGATGGCCGGGTGGAGCTGTTGGCGGCGGCGCGGGATCCGGAGGAGCTGGCAGCGTTCCTGACAGAATTAAAGGAGAATTCGGCGGTGGCCCATTACATCAGGGAAGTGGAGGAACACACCGTGCCCGCTCCGCCCGGGCTGACAGGATTTTCCATTGCGAGGGATTGATCCGCGCGCGGGTTGCGGTGATGGATGCGGCCATGGACCTTCTCAGCATCCGACAAATCCGTCAGGCGACCACCGATTCCCCCTGCCAGGCGGCGCTGCATGTGCAGGTGGAACGCATGCAGGTGAAGCCCACGAAAAGCGGGTCCGAATTTCTCGAACTGCGGCTGGCGGATGCCGGGGATCATTTGATTTTCCGGATCTGGGGCGATGCGCCGCACTTTCCCACGGCCAGGGCTTTGCCGCCGGGGGCGTTCATCGAGGTGAGCGGCGAGTGGGCCTCCAGCCAGTATGGGTTGGAGCCGCGGTCGTGGAATCTGAGGGTCCTGGAGGACGGTGAGCGCGTGGCCCTGCTGGGCGGGCCGGCGGACATGCGGGAGAAACAGGAGCGGGACTACGCGGTCATTTTGAGCCTGACGGAAGGCATGGCGGATCCAAGACTGAAGGAGGTGTGCCGCTTGTTTTTGGAGGAATTCGGCGAGCGGTTCCGCCGGACCGGTGCGGCGCGGGAATACCATCATGCGCGACGCGGCGGGCTGGTGGAACATGTGGCGCAGATGATGCGGTCGGCGGTGGCGCTGGCGGAAGTGTATGCCGGGACCAACCGTGATCTGCTCATCGCCGGGGTGCTTTTCCATGACTGCGGGAAGCTTTGGGAAAATTGTTATGAACGCGATGGGTTCGGCATGCCGCACACGGAGTCCGGCGAGCTGCTGGGGCACATTCCCATGGGCATCGAGCTGGTGAACAAGCTCTGGCGGAAGATGTTGGAGGCGGAGGAGGGCGGCGCGGGCGTGGCGGCGGACGGCCCCCCGGCGGAAAGTGTCAGGCTGCATTTGCTCCACCTGGTGGGATCGCATCACGGGGAATATCAATTCGGCTCGCCCGTGCTGCCCCGCACGCCGGAAGCGGTGATCCTGCATCATGTGGACAACGTCGATGCCAAGCTGGAAATGCTGTCGGAGGCGTATGCGACATCGGCGCTGCTGGCGCCCAACATTTTTGAAAAACGAAGGCCGCTCCCGGGAAATCCGGTGCGGCCTTTGTCCATTTATCCGTCCAGCGGTCCCGGCTCCGTGGGGGGTTAGGAGGCCGGAACCGCCGAAGCGGAAATGGGGTCCCCGGTAGGACCGCTCCACTGAAAGTCGGGGGGTGTCAGCAGTGGAGCGGCGGTCCGGGGGATGGGTTTTCCCTGGGGGGAAAGGGGTCGGCTCAGGCCTTGTTTTCGTAGGTGCCGGAGTCGCGGCGGTCGCGGACCTCGTCATGGGCAGCCTGCACGGAGGCTAGATGCCGCTCCAGCACACTGGTCACGGAGCGGGGCAACGGCGGCACGCTGTTTTGCAGGGCATCGCGGTGGGCGGCCACGGCGGCATCTTCGCCACGTTCGGCTTCCTCGAGGATCGCCTGGTCATCATGGGTGGTGACCACGGAGCGGAGGTTGATCCAGGCGCGGTGGAGGGTGCCGGTGACGGTGCCGTCGTTTTCAATATCCGTGGCGCCATGTTGGCGTTGCAGGTTTTGGAGTTCCGTCACCATGGCGGCGCGCTCGGTCGCGAATTTGCGGAAGAGAGCTTTCAATTCTCCATCCTTGGCATGCTCGGCGGATTGGGTGAAGCCTTCCTGGCCGTCGCGGGTGATTTCGATCAGGTTGTCCAAAGTGGCGAGAACATCTTGCTGGGTGGTGGGATCAATGGATGGTGTCATGTTATTGGGGGGGTTGGATGTAATGACGCGGAAAAAAATAATGGCAGGGTGTGGATAGAGTCCGGAGTGATCTTGTCAGCCCCTTCACAGAGCTAACACCTGATACATTTAAACCGGAAGAAAGACCCTGCCCGTCGCTCAGCCGCGCTTTTCGGCTTCGCTCTCGATTTTGTTGCCCACTTTTTGCAAATCGCGCCCGAAGCCCTCAGTCGTCCGGCAGGAGCTGAGAATGGTGGCCGCGATCGACAGGGCGATCATGGCAAAAACGGAGCGGCGGGGAGTGGAACGGAAAACGGATTTCATGGAACGTGATTGTATATCAATGAGGAAATTTCTAGGACTGCTCGGAGGCGTCTCGGCAGGGAGGTCATGCAGGGTTCGTGCCCATGCCCCGCGGTATCCATAACTCGCTGATCATCAACGATTTAAGAAATCGTCACGAAACCAGGGAGGATGATCCGCATGGCAAAATGCCACCGGAAACCGTGGCGGTCGTGCAAAAAGCCCGATGCCGGGGGCAGCAAAGCTTTTGCTCCGCGCTCCCATCCGATCTTGCCCCGATCCCGCGCCACCCCGCTAGGCCAAAGCGGCCGCGCAGGACTCCACACACTCCCGCACCAGCGCCGGACCCCGGTAAATGAGTCCGGAATAAACCTGCACCAGACTGGCTCCCGCCTGGATTTTCTCCACGGCATCCGCCCCGGACATGATGCCGCCGACCCCGATGATGGGCAGCGCGCCATCCAGATCCCTGGCCAAAGCGGCAATGAACTCCGTGGCCCGCACCGTGAGCGGCGCGCCGCTGAGGCCTCCCGTTTCCGTGCTGTTCCGGAACCCTTCCGTGTGCGTGCGGCGGAGGGTGGTATTGGTGGCGATGACCCCTTCCAGTTTTTCCTCCACAAAAAGCCGCGCCAGGCTGCGGCGGTGGCCGTCCTCCAAATCCGGCGCGATTTTGATAAACACGGGCACATGCCGGCCGTGAAGCTGGGCGAGGATTTTTTGCTCGGCCTGGAGCGTGCGGATCAAGGCGCGGCACGCCTCGTCCTGCTGGAGATCGCGCAGGCCCTTGGTATTCGGAGAGCTGAGATTGACCGTGACATAGTCCGCCCAGGTCCATGCGCCGCGCAGGCCCAGCAGGTAGTCTTCGGCGGCGCGCTCGTTCGGTGTGTCGAAATTTTTCCCGATATTCACGCCCAGCACGCCTTTGAATGTGCGTCCGGCGGCGTTCCTCCGACCGGTTTCGATTCCCGGATTGTTAAAACCCATGCGGTTCACAATCGCCTCACGCTCAACGATCCGGAAAAGCCGGGGCTTCGGATTTCCTGGCTGCGGACGGGGTGTCAGGGTTCCGATTTCCACATGCCCGAACCCCATGGCTCCGAAGCCGTCCACGCACTGTCCCGCTTTGTCCAGACCTGCCGCCAGACCCACGCGATTCGGAAAATGCAGACCGGCCACCGGGATGGGAGCCGCCTCCGCCAACGGGGGAAGCACGCCCGTGAGGCCGCATTTTTCCGCCCACGACAGCCCGCGCAGGGTCACATGATGCGCCGTCTCGGCATCGAGTTCAAACAGGCCCGCCTTGAAAAGCGGCCAGGAATTTTCCATGGCGGCACGGGCGAGCAACGATAAGCGGGAAGGAGTTGGCTGGTCGGAAGGCATCTCGCCTTGACTCATGCCATGCCGGGGCCTAGTGCAAGCCTTTCCGCCCGATTTTCCATTTTACCCCCTCCCGGCATGTCACTAGTTTACGAAGGCAAGGCAAAGCGGCTCTTCACCACCGAGGACCCGAACGAACTTCTCATGGAGTTCAAAGATGACGCGACCGCCTTCAACGGCGCGAAAAAAGAAAGCTTCGCCCAAAAAGGCGCGCTCAATAAAAGGCTCAGCCTGCACCTCTACGAACTGCTGGAACGCGACAGCGTGGCCACTCACTTCGTGCGGGATGACACCGAGAACACCTTGATTGTGAAGCGGGTGGAGATCATCCCAATCGAGGTCGTCATCCGCAACGTCGTCGCCGGCTCCCTCGTGAAACGCACCGGCCTCGCCGAAGGACACAAGCTCCGCCAGCCGATTATCGAGTGCTACTATAAGAGCGACGAACTCGGCGACCCGATGATCAATGACGAGCACATCCGCGAACTCGCCCTCGCCCGCGGCGACGAGATGGAAAAAATCAAACGTGCCGCGCTCAAGATCAACCGCACCCTGACGAATTTCTTTGCCAAAGCCGGCCTCACGCTGGTCGATTTCAAACTGGAATTCGGCCGTCTTTACCCGAACCGTCACAACATCGTCCTCGCGGATGAAATCAGCCCCGACACCTGCCGCCTCTGGGATACGGAGACCGGCAAAAAACTCGACAAGGACCGGTTCCGTCAGGACCTGGGCGACCTCGTCGAAGGCTATTCCGAAGTTCTAACCCGAGTTGAAAATGCGCTTGCCAGCTGAAGTCATCGGTCGCTTCGACCACGCCGGGGATGCCAACTCCCTGCTCTACACCCCCCTGTCGGAAAAACTCACCGCCCGCCACACCCGGCGGTATCTGGTGGATTACACCGGCGACGAAAAAGCCCTCACCGCCTTCCTGGCCAAAGTCCTCGCCGACCCCGTCAGCCACGAGCTGCGCACCGGCGAAGCCCCCGCCCTCGACGGCTATTCCTTCTATCTCGACTACGGCATGAAAGCCGGAGCCCTCGACCACGAAAAGGAAACCATCCTCGCCCTCCACCGCAGCACCGCCGCCGCCGCGTCCGCGACCGCTGCCGGAAATGATGCCGGATCAGCCCCTAACGAAAGCGGCCCCGCCTTCACCATCACCGGCCTGAAGATCAACCACCGCGTCTACCTCTACGGCCCCGAAGGCACCGCCGCCCACGCCGACCGCTTCGTCCGCGACATCGTGAACCCCGCCATCCACACGTGGCAAGTCACCGCCGCTTGACCTGGCATCGCCGCCCATTCCCGGATCTCCTACCCTATCCCGCTGCGCCTGCACCGTTCGGTTCATGCCAAGCTGATTTCCAAGGAGGGGAAGTCGCCGTTTAACACCCGGTTTTGTGAGGCCCTGATGGTTTGTCCCGACTATTTATCCCAGAGCCACTCGAGCAGTGCCCAGCCCGGAAGCTGACGCGAGGCGTATAGGGTGTTTCGGTCCAATGCCTCACGTGTAGTCGAAAAAAACTCGGGCGGCCGTGCCAATTGCACGCCAAAAAGCCTGGACCGGCTGTTCACGGAATGGATGCCGGGAGCGGCGTGGCACTGGACGCAGAATGAAGCTACTGGCCTCGGCTCCGATGGCATAAACCGGGAATAGCGCAAATCTTCGGGCTGGGTGAGATGAAATCCTCCTCCGCCCAATAGCAACGACCGCTGCATTTCCCATTCAAAGGCGGTTTGATAGCGTTGAGCGAGCAGGTCGTCGAAATCCTCCTCGCGTTTTTCCTGCTCAATAATTTTTCTTTGAGCTTGGAACTCAGGAGAGTCCAGAGCGTCCTTCCTGCTCAAGGCCCGATAGACGCGAATCTGAACGCTCTCCACGATGGGAGACACAAATGGATGGCCAGCTGAATCCACCAAAATGGAGCGCCGCACCAGTGCCCACATGGTCCCGACGGGAAACTGGGGCGTGGCAGGGTTTGGCCATGGAGCGCTGGGCCGGTCCAGCAAAGGATCCAAGTCCGCGGGCTTTTCCATCACCCATGGCTTCGGCAGCGAGGCCAGCTCCTTCAGATAGACTTGCCCTGCCGCACGCCCTTCCGGATGGCGCATGAGCACCTCAAAAGAGCTGCGCCCGCGAAACATCCCGAAGTGGAAACTTGCCACCGATCCGTTGGTGCCTTCGGTTGTCCCCAAGGCGATCCATGGCCCGTTTTCCGCTAATAGGTCCTTGGGGAGAAAAGGCCCCGGCTTTTCGTGATCGTAAGCGGTCGCCACATCCCTCGCGTGGGCGGCCGTCGAGTAGTTATCAGGCAGTTTCCGGATTGCCTCCGCGCTCAGAGCCACGTGGCGGATCGCCTGTGCCAGCGCTCCGACAAGTTCCCGCTCGGGGACGGCCCATCCTTTGTCAGGATTTCTGGGTTCGCTCAACCCGTCACTGGCGACCATCAGGTGGAATATCGCCAGCAAATCCCACTGCATGACGGCATGCTGGAGGTCGCTCATGCCCAAGGCCTTGGAATTGCTTTTCAGAAATTCACGGAGCAGCGCCACCGTCTCCGTGTTGACGGGCCCACTCAGGAACACCTCACGTGACTGGGGATCCAGCAAATCGGGGGGCTGCACTTTGCCTTCCGGAGCACGCATCGTGAGTGCGGCATGAAGGCGGTTCCAGAGATGCCCCGGATCCTTGTCATACAACGGGGACGCGACCACATCCGCGCGCCCAGGCCCGCCACAAATCCACATCAGCACGACCCAGCGGACAACGGAATAAAAAAGCGGGCGGCCTTCCATATCACAAGTATCTTCACACCATGGGCACGGCGCAATAACTTTTCGCCAGGGCCAGCGGTGAAATCACGGAACTCGCCGGCTGCGAATTCTTCCCATCGCACCGAAGCCCCTCCCGCCGCGGCCGCCGCCGCCGCCGTCACCGCCGACCGCGAACCCACCAACCGGCTAGGCCCCCTACTTCCACCACCGCGTCCCCATCTCCAAAACCGGCACCGATCCGTTTTCACCTCCATCGTCATCGCGGCTACGCAAACCGGCGCTACCGACCGGGAACGAAACCCCGCAACGCGCCGACCCAGCCTGCCGCGCACTATTTGCGCACTATTTGAATGGCAAATTTGGTTTTGCCCTGCCAAACATTCGCAGCGAGCCAATTTAGTCCGCCAAACTGTTAGTAATGCAAAATCATGTGGGGGTGGCAACATCAGCATTTATCGATGGCGGAACACTGAATCGCATCCAATTCCAATTTCATGGCAAATGGTTTTCCCTCCCTCCTCCTCCTGCCCAACCGCACCCTAACCCCACTCCCTAACCAGAGCCCAGGCCACTTGCATCAGATCGGCCTCGTCTGGCTGAAAAATCCCGGCAACGCCACCGACCGACAAAAAATCATCCAGGCCGTCCACGCCTTCGCCAAAGAAATCCCCGAAGTCAAAAGCGCCACCATCGGCCGCACCGACGGCATCGGCGGCCCCTTCTCCGACACCACCTACGACCTCTGCTTCATCCTAACTTTCGAAAACGAAGCCGCCCGCCAACGCTACAACAACCACCCCACCCACAAAAAAGCCGGAAAAGAACTCTTTCTCCCGCTAGCCAAAAAACTCCTCCTCTACCGTTTCAGCCAAAACCCATCAAAGGTTGTCTAACGCGTGAGCCGGGCTCGGCCTTGGGGGGTAATACGGTATTTCTGGAGGCGGCTGGTGGGTTTGTCCGGGAGGGTGCGGGCGATGAGACCGGCGGCGAGGGCGGGCTGGAGGTAGGTGTAAAGAAAGGTGGGACGATGCGCGAGGGCCAGAGCCTGCATGAGACATCCGGCAGATTGCTCTGTCTCTCCCAACACTTCGAGGAGTCGTCCGACTTGTTCGGTGACTGGTTCGGTATCTTGTTCGGTGCCGGATGCCTCGCGCAGGGCGGTGAGGATGGCGGAGAGCATGAATTCCACGAAGGCGGAGGAGTTTCCTGCCTTGTCGCAGGCGGCGAGCACCTGGTAGTAATCCGCCTGTCGGTCGCGGATAACGGATTCGACGGGAAGCCAAGCGAACAAGGGATTCCATCGGCTAAGCACGAGCGACTTGCCAGAGGCGGCCAATGCGGCCATTGCCATCGGCGAAGGGGTGGATGAATTCCAGCTCGCAGTGGAACACGCAGCCGGAGATGAGGGGATGGGAATCGGTGCGGCGGAGCCAGCCGAGGAGGTCCTTCATCAGGCCGGGGACGCGTTCCGCAGGCGGGGCGAGATGGACGATTTGTTTGCCCTGGGCAATGCCGACGCCACGGGAACGGAATTTTCCAGCGCCACGAATCAGGCCGCCCATGAGCAGGCGGTGGGCGGTCAGGAGGTCCTTGGAAGAGAAGGGAGACCATGAGTCCATCGCTTCATAGGCGGTGAAAGCATTCCGCACTTCCTCCACCTCACGCGGCGGGCCGAGCACCCGTTTTCCGGCGATCACGGCGGTGACCTGCTCCAGGGTCAGCGTATTGTTTTCAATGGCGAGGGAGGAATGGATGGCGCGGACGCGGTTATTGCGGCGCAGGCGCGGAACCTTCCCGGCCGTGGTCAACCCGCCCAGCCGCCCGGTGAGGGCGGCAATCTCCGCGACCAGCGTGAGCATGGCGGAAGAGAGGGTAAAAGGCGGGTGATAGGGGGCGGGGATGGAGGGAAGCCGCCGGAAAAATCCGGGCCGGATGGAAAACAGATAAAACCGGCGCCGGTAAAGGACAAGTTGCCTCCGGGGGCCGTTGGCAAAAAAAATCCGCCCCTCCGGGTGGAGGGGCGAACGCGGGGTTTAGGTCGGGAGATTCCACCGGGAAATGTCACTCCGGCAGGAGTTCTGCCGAATTTTACACCCCCTGCGGGATGCCGATGCTGCGGCGGCGGTAGAGGAATTCGAAGAGGTTGCCTTCGTGCGGTTGATCCCACTGGATGCGGTTAGTGGGGGTGGGGCCGACGTTGAGGCGGTCGATGTGGGGGCAGATGAGGAGGTCTTCGATCCAGTTTTTGCCTTCGGTGATGGCGGTGACGACGAGGCTGGGGCTGATCTGGTTGAGCATGTCAGCCTGGGCGACTTTGGTGACGCTGGCGTAGGGGAAGAGGAATTCGCGGTTGGCCACGGGGTGTGCGAAGTTGTGATAACAATTACGACGCAAATCACATAGCCCAATTTGCCCAATGCTGACTTGGTTTGCCTACA
>JAQGPD010000559.1 GCA_028293305.1 Verrucomicrobiales bacterium
CTCTGCTGCCGCACAGAGGACTGTGCGGACCACTCTGTTACGGACTACTCTGCGGAAAGCGACAGACGAATGACATGCTTGTCATGTGCGAGACTTGTCTGGCTTTGGAGGGATTATAAGGAGTATATTTAAACAGGTCCAGGCCGGGCGACGGGCGATTTTGCTCGATTTCCCCCTCCCTCAACGAGTTATGAATATTATTGTCCGGTTCCGCCGTGCAGCATGGAGCTGTGCTTTGTTTTCATTGGGAGTAATCGGGTCCGGTTGGGCGGCGCCGGTCATCAATGAGATCATGTTTCGACCTGTGAATGGCTCGGGGGTGGAGGAGCCTTTGGCGGAATATGTCGAGTTATATAATCCGGGCCCTTTCGCGGAAATTGTGGGGGGGTGGCAGTTCACCAAGGGCATTTCGTTCACGATTCCTTCCGGCACGGTGATGGCGCCGGTTGGGTTTCTGGTCATCGCGGCCGATGCCGTGGTTTTTCAGGCCAAACACCCGGGGGCGGGGCCTTTTGTCAGCGGATGGACCGGGACCTTGAGCAATAATCAGGAGACTTTGGAGCTGACGGATTCCCTGGGCGCCGTGCAAGCCTCGGTTCATTATGCGACCGAGGGCGATTGGTCGAGCCGGCGGCATCCGTTGGGCACCGAGACCGATCCGCCGAATGATGCTTTTGCCATGCTGCACGGCTGGGTTTGGAGGGATGAGGCCGCCACGGCGGGGCATTCCATGGAGCTGCGGAATCCGGCGCTCAATAACAATGCCGGCCAAAACTGGCAGCCTTCCGCGACGGTCTCCGGCACGCCCGGCGCGGTGAACGGCGGGTTCAGCGCGAACATTGCGCCATTGATCACCAATGTCCATCAAACGCCCGCCGTGCCGCATCCGGCGGACCTCGTCACGGTGCGCGCGCAGGTGGCGGATGAGGCGGGCGCGCCGTCCGCGGTGACGCTGCACTGGAGGATTTCCACCCTGACACCCGGTGCATTTTCCAGCCTGCCAATGCAGGATCTCGGCACCGGCCCGGACGAGCGTGCGGGGGATGGGGAATTCGCCGCTCTTTTGCCGGCCCAACCGGAGGGGACAATCGTCGAGTATTATGTCAGGGCCGCGGACGCCACCCAGGCCCGCACCTGGCCGGGACCCACGGATACCGCCGGCACCCAGGGGGCGAATGCGCTCTATCAAGTGGACAGCGCCGCCGAGCCCGCGGGCGCGCCCTACTACCGGCTTATCCTGACAGCTCCGGAGAAGGACGTGTTCGACTCCATCGCCGACCCCACCAGCAACACGACCTTCAATGCGACACTCGTGACGCGCATCGTGGAGGACACCCAGGTGCGGCACGTTGCCGGCCAGCGCGTGCGCGGCGCGGGCAGCCGGTTCGACCTGCCACGGAGTGTGAGGATCGATGTCGCGAATGACAACTTATGGCAGGGAAAATCCTCACTGAATCTCAACAGTCAATACAGCTGGTTGGAGCGGCTCGGCGCCTGGTTTTCCCAGGCGGGCGGACTGCCGACCGCCTACACCGCGCTGGTCCACGTTCGCATGAACGGGACCGCCCCCGCAGGTTCGGCGTCGACCCATGCCACCCATTTTGGATTCTACGCCCACGTCGAGCCGGAGGGCGGGGAGATGCTGGACAATGCGCTGCCATTGGACAGCGGGGGAAATGTGTATTCCAAACGCAGCGACACGTCCGCGGACTGGGCCTACCGGGCCGGGGATGTGGCCGCCTATCAAAATGATGGCTGGAGCAAGCAAACCCACGCCAGCCTGAATGATTGGGCGGATCTGGATCATTTCCTGCAGGTCGTCAATAACGCCTCGGCCGACGGCGCCATCACGGACCCGGAACTGGCCGCCATCCGCGCGGTCGCGGACGTGAGTCAATGGCTGCGGTATTTCGCGGTGAACTCCGTCCTGACAAATGGCGAGAACAGCCTCGCCACGGGCCGGGATGATGACTATTCCCTTTACCGCCGCGGTGATGGGAAAATGATGATCCTGCCCCACGATTTCGACACGATTCTGGGGGATGGCGATTCCTCGAAAATCGCGATCACCGATCTGCCTTACACCTTGTTCGACGCCGTGGTGGCCGGCAAGTCGGCCTCCACCCTGACACCGCTTATCCCGCTTTTTGCCAGGAATGACATCGTGGAGGAATACTATCAAATCATCCGCTCCCTGTTGGAAGGACCATTCGAGACGGAGCGGTTCAACAGCACGGTGGATCAAATGGTGGGCGGACTCGTGCCGGCGGCGTCGGTGGACGGGGTGAAAAATTTCATGACCGCCCGCCGCGCGGATATTCTGGCCAAGATCGCCAAACCCCTCACGGCCGCCTCCGATCTGGCGGTGGTCAGTGGATATCCCCAGGCCGTCAATGCCACCACGGCCTTTGTGGTGAATGGCACCTTCGATGCCTCCCGCGTGCACATCGTGAAGGTGAATGGGGTGAATGCCGTCCTGGATTTCCGGAATGGCACCTGGTCCCTCGCCCGCGTCAGCGCCACGCATCTGAAGCCCGGCCTGAACCGCTTCATGGTGGAAACTCTGGATGCCGCGGGAGTCCATCTGGATGAAACCTTCGTGGACATCTGGCGGGACACCGGCACCACCGTGAGCAAAGGCGGCACGCTCGCCGCATCGGAAACCTGGGCGGCGGCAGCGGGACCCTATCTGATCAGCACGGCCCTCACTATCGGATCGGGCGTGACCCTGACCATCGCTCCGGGCACCACGGTTTATTGTGCGAATGGCGTGGGGATCACCATCACCGGCACCGGCCGCATCGTCGCGGAGGGCACGGAGTTTTCCCGCATCCGGTTCTCGCGCCGTCCCGGCACCACGGACCTTGCCGGCCGTGTTTTCATCAACGGAGCGACTTTGGAGCAGCGGTTTGTATGGACGGACTGGGAATGGAATGGAGGAGCGCAGGGGATCGAGTGCACGAACGGACTGTTGTTATTCAGCCATTCCACGTTCCGGAACACCGATGTGCAATATATCAGCTTTCATAACAGTTCTTTTATTATCGAGGACAGCTTTTTCCAAACCTACACGCAGCCCGCCGGTTGGCCTCCCGCGACCTATGATGGATCCAGCGCGTTTCAACGGCCGGAGATGCTGCACGGGGCGACGGCGATTCCCGTGAATGGTTATGCGATTTACCGGCGGAATCTGTTCGGCCACACTTTCGGGTTCAATGACGTTATCGACTTCACGGGCGGCAACCGCCCGGGGGCCATCCTTCAGATTCAGGACAATGTCTTCACCGCCGCCACGGATGACCATCTGGATCTTGATATCACCGACGCCTGGATCAGCGGAAATGTTTTTCTGAATGCCCACCAGGACACTGGTCGTTCCAATGCCATCGACAGCTCCAGCGCCATATCCGGAGGCATCGAGGGCTCGGCCACCAATCCGTCGGAATGGACCGTGTATGGAAACATTTTCCATCACGTGGACCACGCGCTTTTGGCAAAGGGCAAGGACAGCTCCGCCAACACCACCTCCACGCGATTCGCCTTTTTGAATAACACGGTTTCCAAGGTCACCTCCGAAAGCGCCTACGGCAGCCACGGCGGGGATATAGCCGTTATCAATTTCAAGGACAATGGCGCGCTCCTGCCTCCCCTCAGCGGCGGGGCAGGGGGCATCGCGGAGGACAATGTCATCCTGGACGCTCCGGCGTTGGTGGCGAATTACGATGCGGCCGTGATCACGCTGACCCTGAATAACAACATCCTGCCGCTGCCCTGGGCCGGACCCGGCGCCGGCAATGAAGTCGCGGATCCGCTGATCAACCGCGCCCTGCTAACGGAACTGGAATACGCCAAAGTGCATCGCGTCGAGGACTACAAAAAACTCTGGAGGCAGGCTCACGGGGCATTCGCCCTGCCCATGGGATCCACGGCGCGCGCCCAGGGCGCGGGTGGCTTGGACAAGGGCGGATTGATCCCCCAGGGCGTCCGCCTGACAGGAGTTCCGCAGGGGGTGACCGCAGCCACCTCCGCCACGATTTTTCCAGGACCCGCGGGCACCTTCAACCCCGCCGGATCCATCATTCCCGTCATGCCGTATGGTTATGTGAATTACCGCTGGAGCCTTGATGGAGGAACGGAAAGCGCCATCGTGCCGACGTCCACGCCCATCGTCCTGACAGGACTTTCCGCCGGTGTCCACACGCTGCGGGTGCGCGGTGAAAATGACACCAACAACAGCGGGGAACGCTCATGGCAAACAGTTCCGACGGAGGTGAGTTGGACCGTCACGCCTGGTTATGTGCCGCCGGTGATGATCAGCGAAGTGCTGGCCATCAATACCGCCGCATTCACCAACGGCCTCAATCATCCCGACTTCATCGAGCTGCACAATCCGGGCCTGCTTGGAGTGGATGTGTCAGGATGGGGCGTCAGCGATGATCCGGCCCAGCCCTGGCTGGTGTCGCTGCCTGCGGGCACGGTCGTCCCGGCGGGCGGGCGGTTGCTCCTGCTGGCGGACCTGCCCGGGCCCGACCCCGGAGTGCATCTCGGCTTCAAGTTGTCAGGAAACGGCGGGTCCGTGGTGCTGTCCAAACCCCAGGCGGCGGGCGGTGCCCTGATGGATCGGGTGGACTACGGGCTGCAGATTCCTGACAAATCCATTTCCCGCATCAGTCCCACGCTGGCCTGGGGATTGTCCGTGCCCACGCCCGGCGCCGCGAACAAAGCGCAGGCCTGGGTGGACGCCGGATCTGTCAGGATCAATGAATGGACCAGTGCGGGGCATGTGCAGTTCCGCTCCGACTTTGTGGAGCTTTACAATGCGGCGGTCCAACCGGCCTCGATCGGTGGGTGTTATTTGAGCGATGATCCATCGACCCGCCAGGACCAATACCGGATTCCCGATCTCAGTTTCATCGCCGGACAAGGCTTCGCGGTTTTTGATGCCGACGGCGCGGCAACGTCCGCCGACGCCACTCGGCTGAATTTCAAATTGGACCGCTTCACCGAGTGGGTCGTGCTTTCCGATTCCGCGCTGAAAGCCATCGATGAAATCCAATTCCAAGCCCAGCCGGAGGACGTCACCTACGGAAGAATGCCGGACGGAGCGTCTTCCATTCAGCCTCTCAGCCTGGCCACTCTGGGCTTCAGCAATGGCCTTGCTCCGACGGTCACTTCGACCATAACCAATCTCATTCCGCTGCGTGGTTCCTGGCATTACGATGAAACGAGCACGGCCCTGGCGGCGAATTGGATGGCCCCCGCCTATGCCGAGCCCGCCTCATGGAAAACCGGGGCGCTGCCGTTCGGCTTCGAGCCGGACCTGACCGCCGTGGATGCCGGATATTTCGGCACGAATCTCGGCGCGGCCTATTCCGCGGCGCATCGGGCCTATTATTTCCGCAAGGCTTTCAATGTAGCCGACATCGCCGCCGGAGACGAATACCAGGTTTCCGTCGTTTTGGACGATGGCGCGGTCCTTTACCTGAATGGCGCGGAAATCCATAACACCGACTATCCACGTCTGAACATGGGCGGAACTTCAGGCACGGCCGTGGCTTACGCGGCGGATGCCACCGCGTCCGTGGAAGTGGGCACCAACGGCGGAGCCGTCAACCCGCCCACGGCATCTCCATGGCTGCCCGCCGCGGGCGTCCTGCAGGCGGGCTCGAATCTGTTGGCTGCCGAGGTTCATCAGAAGGGCAGCACGAGTTCCGACATCGTGTTCGAGCTGAAACTGGATCGCCGCCGCACGAGCGTCAGCACCCCGCCGGAGCCGCCCGACTATCAAAAGATGCGTGATCTTCTGCAATACCTGCGGATCACCGAATTGATGTATGATCCTATCAATGGGAACAATTTCGAATTCATCGAACTGAAAAACACCAGCGCCACGGCCACCCTCGATCTCACGGGGGTCCGGCTCACGAGCGGCGTGGATTTTGTTTTTCCCGCCGCCACCCTGGCGCCAGGGGCCTATGTGATTCTTGTCAGGAACCGACCCGCTTTTGAATCGGTTTATGGCAATACCCTCAACATTGGCGGCGTGTTCACCGGCAAGTTGGCCAACGAGGGCGACCGCATTGTCCTGCAACTGCCGGACCCGTGGATCACCGCCATCCAGATTTTCACCTATCAAGGCTGGTGGTATTCCCAGGCTGACGGTGGTGGCGGTTCCCTGGAAATCCAGGACGCGGCCGCCGGCCGGACACGCTGGGATGAACGGGATGCCTGGCGCGCCAGCGGCGTGACCGGAGGCAGTCCCGGCGGGCAGTTCGCGGTGCCGGATTTCCAGACCTGGCTGACCGCTTGGCAGCTGGCGGATCCACTCGGCGATTCCGACCACGACGGCCTGACCGAAGTTGCGGAATATGCCATGGGTTATTGGCCTGACGGAACAGACGGATTCGCCCCCGCGCCGGATGGAGGACTGACGCCCGATGGCCGGCTGCGGTTGAATTTTTCCCTCCCCGCCTTTGCGCCGGCGGATGCATCCTACCAGGTCCAGCTTTCCTCCGACCTGACGGAGGGCACTTGGAGCACCATTGCCTCACGGACTGGAAATGGTTTGTGGACTGGCACGGCGCAGGTGGAAACGGGTGTGCCGACGGGCGGGCGGGTGACGGTTTTAATCACGGCCCCGGTTCCGGTCGCGGCGATTCCGCGGCAGTTCATCCGATTGAAAATGTCGGTGCCCTGACGCTCCGGATTTTGTTGGAAATCACCTCCGGCCTGCTTGGCAGAGTCTCCAGGGCTGGCCGGGGGTTCTCTGAATTTTGCGGGACGGCAACTCCGCAGGTCCATCCTGACCGGCGGGGGTGCCGCAAATTCCCGGAAGAATCAGGTCCGGCCAGGCTTATAGTTTGCCGGAATGCTGAATCGGATACACAAGGCTCTCCTGCTGCTGCCCCTGCTCCTGCCGACCGCCCCGTTATGGGCCGGCCAGACGGAGGAGTGGTGGTCCTTGCGTCCGCTCCCGGCGGCGGTCGCGATGGATGGCGGAGCGGTGGATTTTTACATCGATGCCGCGCGCCGGAGCCAGGGTCTGCCGGAGTCGCCCGCCGCGGACCGCCGCACCTTGCTCCGGCGACTTTCCTTTGATCTCATCGGCCTGCCGCCATGTCCGGAGGAGGTGGAGAAATTTGTCAGTGATCCGGATCCCGCCGCCTATCAAAAAACGGTGGACCGCCTGCTGGCCAGTCCGCAATACGGCGAGCGCTGGGCCCGGCATTGGCTGGATGCGGTGCATTACGGTGACTCGCATGGCTACGACAAGGACCAGCCCCGGACGAATGCCTGGCCCTACCGGGATTATGTGATCCGTTCCCTCAACGAGGACAAACCCTGGTCGCGTTTTGTCCAGGAACAACTTGCCGGGGACGTGATGTTTCCAGGGACGCGGGATGGCATCGAAGCCCTGGGCTTCCTGTCGGCGGGACCGTGGGACCTCATCGGCCACGCCGAGGTTTCGGAGGAAAAAACGGACGGAAAAATTGCCAGGCACCTGGACCGCGACGACATGGTGTCCAACACTATCAATACTTTCTGCTCCACCACCGTGCATTGCGCGCAGTGTCACGATCACAAATTCGACCCCATTCCCAAGGAGGATTACTACGCCCTCCAGGCCGTGTTTTCCGCGATCGACCGCACGGACCGCGCTTATGACATGGATCCGGCGGTGGCGGAAAAGCGGCAGCGTCTGGGGCGCCAGGCCGCCGCCGCCCGGGAGGTTAGGGACCGGCTGCTGGCCAAGGCCGTGGCGGCCGGCGGCGGGGCGGTGGAGAAGCTGGACCTTTTAATTGATAACAAAGGCGGCGACGCCGATGTCACCGTGGGCTGGCACTCGGCCATAGCGGATCGGGAGGATGCGGTGAAGTGGGTGCGGATTGACTTGGGAAAAAGTCTTCCGCTGGGTGCTGTGGTCCTGCATCCCTGCCGCGATCCCTTCAATGGAATCGGCGATGGATTCGGGTTCCCGGTGCGCTTCCGGATCGAAGCCGCGGAGGATCCGGAATTTGTCAGGGACGTGCAGGTCATCGCTCCGGAAAGCATAGCCGATTTCCCGAATCCCGGCATCGCCCCGGTCCGGAAGGAAACGGCGGCCAGGGCCCGATATGTCAGGATCACCGCCACGCGTTTGGCGCCCCGGCAGGGGGATTGGATTTTTGCCCTGGCGGAATGCGAAGTCCTCGACCCGGCCGGAGGCAACCTTGCCGCGGGGGCGGTCGTGACCTCATTTGACAGCGTGGACAGCCCGCCGCGCTGGCGGGCGGGCAACCTGACGGATGGCGTGTGGCCGGGTGGCGGGGATGGCACTTGGAAGGAAAAAACGGATAGGATCCGCGAGGCGCGCCGGGTTTTGATCGAGGCTCTTTTGGCTCCGGCGGAACGACAGGACTGGGGGAAATCCATCAAGGATTTGTCCGTGCTGGAAAAGGAATTGGCGGCCTTGCCCGCGCCATCGAAGGTCTATTGCGGCACCGTTTTGAGTGGCAGTGGAAACTTCAAAGGAACCGGCGGGGACGGCGGCCGGCCGCGCCCGGTTTTTGTGCTGGCGCGCGGGGACGTCACGCATCCCGGACCGGAGACGGGACCGGGAGCCTTGTCGGTTTTGAAAAGCGCGGGCTTGGAATCGCGCTTCGTCCTGCCTGCGGCCGGCAGCGAGGGCGAACGGCGCGCGGCCCTGGCCCGATGGATCACGGATGCGCGCCACCCGCTGACGTGGCGGAGCATTGTGAACCGGGTGTGGCTGCATCATTTCGGGCACGGGTTGGTGGACACGCCCGGGGACTTCGGCCGCATGGGCGAGCTGCCCTCGCATCCGGAATTGCTGGATTGGCTGGCCGCGGATTTCCGGGATCATGGCGGGTCGCTCAAAAGGCTGCACCGCCAGTTGGTGCTGAGCCGGGCCTATCAACAATCCTGCGCCCCCGCCTCCGGTGGGGGAAACGCGGCGGCGGTGGATCCTGACAATCGATTTTTATGGCGCATGAACCGGCGGAAACTGGACGCTGAAACCCTCCGCGACAGCCTGCTCGCGGTGGCCGGTTCCCTGGACCCGCGCATGGGCGGGCCGGCTTTTCAGGATTTCAAAATCACCCATCCCGAGCATTCGCCGCATTATGAATACGACCTCGCGGATTTGGAGAATCCGGCGCTGCACCGGAGGGCGGTCTATCGTTTCCTGACACGCAGCAAGCCCAACCCGTGGATGGCCACGCTCGACTGCGCGGACCCGTCCATGCTGGTGGACAAACGCAACCAGACCATCACGCCGCTGCAGGCATTGGCCATGTTGAATAACGAATTGGTCCTGGTGGCATCCCGTAATTTCGCGGCGCGGCTAACCAAGGAGGCGGCAGCCCCCGAAGCGCAAATGCGGCGGGCCTGGCAACTGGCGGTGCAGCGCGGACCGACCGACGCGGAGCTGGCTTCGTCCGTGGAGTTTGCTGGAAAATACGGGCTGCCCGCCGCCTGCCGGGTGCTTCTCAACCTGAACGAATTCGCCTTCGCGGATTGAATGCCTGACATGTCCTCCGCCTTCTCCAGCAAGTCATCCGCACGGCTTCCCTTTTTCAGCCGGAGGGAGTTTTTGTGGAACAGCGGCGGCGGCCTGGGAGGCATCGCGTTGGCGGCACTGTTAGGTTCCGGCGAAGGGGTGGCCGCATCGCCGTCGGGCGGGGTTTTGCATCATCCGCCGAAAGCGAAACGGGTGGTGCAACTTTTCATGGCGGGGGCGGCCAGCCATGTGGATTTGTTCGATTACAAACCGGAGCTGATCCGCAGGCACGGCCAGCCCAGCGACTTCGGGGAGAAGGTGGAGACCTTTCAAAATGGCCTCGGGCCCTGGCTGAAACCGATCTGGGATTTCCGACCCTATGGTCAAAGCGGCAGATTTTTAAGCGATGCCGTGGCCGCGCTGGGGCCGATGGCGGACGAGATGGCCTTCGTTCATAACATGTCCGGAAAGACCGGCGTGCATTCCCAGGGGACCCTGCTGCAG
>JAQGPD010000567.1 GCA_028293305.1 Verrucomicrobiales bacterium
GGATGCCGGCTCCGTGACGGGACGCTGGGCCATCACCGACTACAGCGGCACGGCGGCGGTGCCCTCGGATGAAAGTCCGATCTTCTACCATGGCAACTGGCCGACGCGTTTCCCGGAGGTCCGATATGACTATTCCTCCCTTTCCGCCATGATCAAGGCGGCGACGAATAACAATGCGTCCGTCACCGCCGCCCAGGAGGCTGCTTACCGGGAAAAAATGGAGCGGGTGATCAATGTCGAGCGCGCCGCCATGTATGCCGCGGTGCGTGGTTATGTATATGATTGGGATAATTTCACGATCAACCGCGGGAAGAACGGGTTCTTTTACAAACCCCCGGGAGACAGCCGGTTCGAGTTCCATCACTGGGACAGCGACCTTGCGTTCCAGGACGCAAATAACGTATTCCTCGGTTCCGCCGGCGGGATTGGATGGAGTAATTTTTCGTCCCGCCCGTGGTTCCGGCAAAAAATGAACTTCTATCTCTCGGAACTGGTGACGCGTTTCACCAGCAACTCCCCGCGCACCACCGCCTGGCTGACCGCCATGAACTATCAATCCGCGAACACAAATTCGCTGGCGGCCTTCAAGACGAATCTCTACAACTATCAAACATCCTGGTTCGCCCCCCGGCAGACCCCCGCCATCAACTTCATCACCTCCACGGACTACAACCGCGCCTTCACGTGCAGCACGGTCAGTGGTCAGACAGTGGCCACGCCGGTGTTTTCCCTCACCGGCGCCTGCTCCAGCAAGATTGCGTTGGTGGATATTCCCAGCCATCCCGAGGCGGTTTTCTCCCGCACTCCCACGGCCGCGAATCTGGGGCTATGGACGGTTTCCAATATCCAGCTGGCCAATGGCCTGAACACGCTGTCCATCCGCGCGTTGCTGGGTGACGGCACGGTCAGCGCCACCCTGCCTTTCACGGTCACCCTCAGCGTGAACGCGCCGCCGGTGGTTTCGCTGGTCAGCGACCCCTCCTCCGGCAATGTCGCGGCGGGCGAGACCCTGTCGCTGGATGCCACCGGAAGTGTGGATCCCGAGGGCTTGGCGCTCATGTATGCGTGGTCCGTCAGCCCCTCGACGGGAGTCGTCCTGACAGAACCTGAGTTTGGAAAAGCGACTGTCCGCCTCACAACTCCCGGCAACTACACCCTGACATTGCAGGTGACCGACGCAGTCTCCCAGACGACGACGCTGACGCGGCAACTCAGTGTTTACAATGCGGGGGATTTCGCATCCTTCGGCGGCGGCGATCCGCTGGGCGCCGGATATACCGTCAGCAATATAGGCAACCGGTCCAACTTTTCGCCCTCCGCCTGGTATTCGTTGGAGGACATCACCGGACGGCTTTTGATCAATGTGATGGATGACTCCGCGAAGCCGCTGGCCGCTCCGTCTTTCACCCATCCGCTCATCACGCGTGAATTGCCGGCGGCGGCCAACTTTGTGCTCCAGACCAGTCTGCTGCCGGACACCCGGCAATTTGGAAATTGGCAGGCCGGACTGATGGTGGAAATGAATGAAGGCGGCACCACGGTGCGTTATGCGCTGGCCGTGGACGGGGGACTGAATTTGCTGGTGCGGCGCTCCCCATCCCCTGCGGCTTACACGACGCTTTCCACCACGGCCATCACCGGCGCGGGCGCGGTGCTGCGGGTTGTCAGGAATGGCGATTCCCTTTTATTCCAACGACAGGCCGCGTCGGTGTGGACGACGGTCTTTACGCAGGCATTGCCGGCGGGAAGCCTGGCGGTGAATGGCGGGATCTTCGTGGCGACCTCCGTGGCGACACATGTCAGGATCGGTTTTGACTATTTGTTGATAGGCGACCCCACGGATGTGAACAATGTTTTGAATAATTTGCGCATCACGGAACTGCACTACCGCCCCGCGGCGGGCGGTGTGGAATTCATCGAGCTGAAAAACACCGGGACGCAAAGCATCGACCTGACCGGCGTGAGTTTCGCGCTGGGTCAGCCGTTTTCCATCGCCGGCGTCACCCCTTCCGCCTACACCTTCGGCGCGTTGAGTCTGGCCGCGGGGGAATACATTGTCCTGACAGAAAATACGGCACTGTTCCGCGGCATTTATGGAAACGGCCCACGCCTGGCTCCGGACTGGACCAGCGGAAACCTCAGCAACAGCGGGGAACAAATCACGCTGCTCGATGCCTCGGGGAATGCGATCCATGATTTCTCCTACGGCACCGCCGCGCCATGGCCGGTCGCCGCCAATGGTGGCGGCCCCTCCATGGAGGTGATCAATCTGAATGGCGACTACAGTCAGGGCACCAACTGGCGCGCGGGCATCGCCGGGGGATCGCCCGGCGTTGCGGGGCCGGGTCCCGACACGGACGGGGATGGTGTGCCGGACGATGCCGAGGCTTTGTTCGGGACCAATCCCGCGAATCCCGGCAGTGTTCCCGCCGCGGCGCTCGCCGCCGGAGGCGCGGGAAATATGACGCTCACCTGGCCGAGCATCGCCGGGGTGACCTATCAAGTGCAGTCCTGCACGCCGCTCAGCGGTTGGGTGACGGTGCAGACCTTGGTGGGTGCCGGGACGTGGACCTTCACTCCGACCCCGGGAGAGGTGCGGCGGTTTTACCGGGTGGTGGCCGTCGGGCCTTGAGTGGGTTCAATGTGTGGCGTGCCGCTTCGAGGGGCCGCGAAGGGCAGGGCACGGGGACCAGGAAATCGGGTGAAAACCCCGGGTCCGGAGGCCCGTGCCGCTTTGAGGTGGATTCGGGGACATTTTCTGTTTCCCGGAGCGCTGATTTTGTTGCATGGTAAAGTCGGCCGGTTTGCCGCGTATCCTCTTCAGCCCCCCCGACCGACCGCACCCCGCCATTTTTATGAATCCGCTTTCCGAATACGTCCGCTACGAAACCCGCCGCCAATTTTTCTCCAAAGGAAAAAGCGCGCTCGGGTTCGCCGCATTGACCACCCTGATGCAACGTGCGGGCATCACAAATGCGGACGCCTCCGACAGCGCGGCGGCCATGCGGGCGGTGAACCATTTTGCCCCGAAGGCGAAGCGCGTGATTTATCTGCACATGGTCGGAGGTCCGTCGCAGATCGACCTCTATGACTATAAGCCGAAGATGAAGGAGTTCTATGACAAGGATCTTCCGGACAGCGTGCGCAATGGCCAGCGCCTGACCGGGATGACCAGCGGTCAGTCCAGATTCCCCATCGCTCCGAGCAAATACGCCTTCAAACAATACGGTCAAAGCGGCATGTGGGTCAGCGAGATGCTGCCCTACACCAGCCGCATGGTGGATGACATGTGCTTCATCCGCTCCATGCACACGGAGGCGATCAATCACGAACCCGGCATCACGCTGATGCAGACCGGCAACCAAATCAGTGGCCGGCCGTGTCTGGGATCGTGGGTTTCCTATGGATTGGGCACCGCCAACAGCGACCTGCCGACTTTTGTGGTGCTGGTAGCCAAACCCACCAATACAGAACAGATCCAAGCTATTTCCGCCCGGCTTTGGGGCAGTGGTTATTTGCCGGGCGAACATGCCGGCGTGGCTTTCCGCAGCGGCGCGGATCCGATTCTTTATATCAACAATCCGCCGGGTGTCTCGGCGGGAGCGCGGCGCAATACACTGGATGGTTTGAAGGCCTTGAATGAGATCAATTACAAGCTGGTGGGCGATCCCGAAACCCACACCCGCATCCAGCAATATGAGATGGCGTTCCGCATGCAGAGCAGTGTGCCGGAGCTGACGGATCTGGCCAGCGAGCCCGCCGCCACCAAGGAGCTGTATGGCCTGGACGTGGACAAGCCAGGCAGTTTTGCGAGATCGGCCCTGCTGGCGCGGCGGATGGCGGAGCGCGGAGTGCGCTTTGTGCAGATTTATCATAACAACTGGGACCACCACTCCAACCTTCCCGGACGCATGTCCTATCAATGCCAGGATGTGGACCAGCCCTGCTGGGGCCTGATCCAGGATTTGAAACAACGTGGTCTCTATGATGATACTTTGGTGATCTGGGGCGGGGAATTCGGACGCACCATCTACAGTCAGGGTGGACTGAGTCCTGACAAATACGGCCGCGACCACCACCCGCGCTGCTTCACCATGTGGATGGCCGGCGGCGGATCCAAGCCCGGCACCATTCATGGCGAGACCGATGATTTTTCCTATAACATCGTCAAGGATCCGGTGCACATCCACGATTTCCACGCCACAGTCCTGAAGCTGCTCGGCTTTGAACATGAAAAATTCACGTTTAAATACCAAGGGCTCGACCAACGACTGACCGGCGTGGAACCCGCCCGCGCCATTCCCGCACTCATGGCGTGAACGGTCCGGAACCCGACCCCGCGGCTTCCGCCGCCTCCCCGCCGACCCGTGGAGTCGCGGCCCCACACGGCGGAGAGGAAATCATCCGAATGGTTGTTGGACGGGATTTGGATCTGCACACGTTCCGGCCCCGCGACCTTCCCGATCTGTTGCCCGAGTGGTTTTTGGAGTGCCGTCGGCTGGGCATTCCCGTGGTCCGGGTCATTCACGGCAAAGGCACCGGCGCGCTGCGCTCCGGAGTGCACGCGCTTTTGCCGCGGTTGGGGGAATGGGTGTGCGGCTGGCAATATCCCGCTCCGGATGCCGAAGGCGGCTGGGGCGCGACGATGGTCGGTATTCGCCCGATGGTGGGAACAGGCCCGCCGGGGGGAAATGTTATTCCAGGCTGATTTTTGGATGCATGGCTTCAAAATCCGGAGCCGGTTCGCGCTTGGGCAGTCAATTATTCTATCCTTTGCAAGCTGTCACCCCGCCTTGCTGCGGATTTGACTTTATATAGGCATTGGCCAGAAATGCAAAAAGGGTGCCCGGTGAAGGGCACCCTTTTCGTGTGGGTTTTTGGGCTTTTTACCGATGATTCGGGTCAGTCGCTCAGGGATGTCGTCTGGAGGGCCTTAGCTGACTTTCACCTCGATTTCGCGGGGTTTGACTTCCTCGCGTTTCGGGACGGCGATGGTCAGGATGCCGTTTTTGAATTCCGCGCTGACTCGTTCGCCATCCGCGTCCTTCGGCAAGGCGAAGCGGCGCTGGAAGGCTCCGGCACGGCGCTCGGTCAGGTGGGTTTTAGTGCCTTCGGCAGGAGCCACGGTGGCGCGTTCGCCGCTGAGGGTTAGGACGCCGTCGCGGACGACGACTTTGACTTCGCTGCCGGTCACGCCGGGCAATTCGGCGTGGAGTTCGTATTGGGCGGGGGACTCGAGCACATCCACGAGGGGAGTCCAGGACGAGGGCTCGGCAGCGGAGCGTTCATTGAAGAGAACATCGGCCAAGTTGAAAAAACGGTTGGCGGTGATTCCATAGGGGCGGGCAGGGTAGCAGGAGTTCATGGTTTGTGATTGGGTTGGTGGGTTCTTGGTTTGGCTTTTTTCGATTCGTGTTTGGTTTTTTGTGGTGATGGGTTGGTTTGTTTGACCACGAGTTTTATATTGCCTAAGGCGTGCCAAAAAACTGAGCCTGAATTCCAGTTGTTGATTTTCAACGGGTTACACCGAAACAGGCAATGCGTAGCCAAGCAGAGCGGCTTGCGAAAAGCGCCAAATTGGCGCAAACTGGTTCAAATTGGATTTTGGCGTATGCGCCATTATGACGCCTTTGTGACGCTATTTTAAAGTCATTTTCTGTTCCCGATTTCCGCAGGCAGGGGGGCTTCCCATGACGACTGGTCCGCGAAACCTCACGGCAGTATCAGTAATTGCCCTAGAGGGAATGATTTGCGGGAAACGCTCCTTCAGGCGTAGATTGTGCGGAGTATTTTATTTCCCCTATGAAAATCCGGATTTTCCTCGCGCCCCTGCTGCTGCTCGGCGTCCTCACCAGTCTGCGTGCGGACCCCATCAGCGATAAGATCGATCAGTTCGTGGAGGACGGTTATCGGAAGCAGAAGGTCACCCCCAACCCGCCGGCGTCGGACGAGACGATCGTGCGCCGGCTTTATCTTGATATCATCGGCCGCATCCCCACGCAGGACGAGGTGCGGGCCTTCATGGAATCCGCGGATCCGGCGAAGCGTTCCAAGTTGATCGACCAGCTTTTGGTCTCGGATGGCTATGTCAGCCATTGGTATAACTGGTGGAGCGATATCCTCCGCGTGCAGACCGGCGGGCGCGACGAGTCGGGCACGGCCTATGCCGAGTGGATCAAGAAGGCGTTGAAAGCCAACATGCCATACGATCAGTTTGTCAAGGAGATGATCACCGCCAAGGGCTTCATCTGGGACAACGGCGCGGTCGGCTACTACGTGCGGGACGCCGGGATGCCGCTGGATAACATGTCGAACACCGCGCAGATTTTCCTCGGAACGCGCCTGGTTTGCGCCCAGTGCCATAACCATCCCTTCGACAAATGGACGCAGAAGGATTACTATCAAATGGCCGCCTACACCTACGGCGTGGACACGGAGATCAACCCGCGCTCCGTCTATCGCCGGCTCGCGGAACAGGAAATGAAGGCCGGCCGCCGATTGGACATGGGCGAGCAACGGGCGATGAACCGCCTGATCGATGACATCCTGGAGCCTCTCAAATACGGCGTGCAGGAAACCGAACGCGCCATCAAGCTGCCCGGCGACTACAAATACGACGACGCCAAACCGGGTGAAGCCGTGAAGGCCCGCACCATTTTCGGAGACAAAGCCAACGCGAACCGCGACCCCCGCGGCCATTACGCCGAGTGGCTCACCAGCCCGGAAAATCCGCGCTTTTCCATGGTCATCGCCAACCGCCTCTGGAAACGCACCCTGGGCATGGGCCTGATCGAGCCGATCGACGACTACAAGGACGAGACCTCGGCCTCCAACCCCATGCTGATGAAGTTCCTGGCCGATCAGATGGTGCAGATGAAATTCGACACCAAGCGCATGCTGCGCAGCCTCTACAACACCCGGACCTGGCAGCGCGAGGCCACCCGGACGGAAGTCGCGGAGGACCAACCCTACTACTTCCAAGGCCCTATCCTCCGCCGCATGACCGCGGAGCAAATCTGGGACAGCCTTTGCACCCTGACCATTCCAAATCCCGACCTCCGCACCCGCGGCGATGGCTATCAAAACCGCCTGGCCGGCATGAAAAACGAGGCGGAACAACTCAAAGCCTGCTCGCCCCAAGCCATCCTCGCAGTGGCCCGCAAGTATGCGGAA
>JAQGPD010000607.1 GCA_028293305.1 Verrucomicrobiales bacterium
AAATGATCACCTCCGGCACCATCGATGCCGTGCTCATCGCCACGCCGCACTTTTTCCACACCAGCATGGGCATCGCCGCGCTGGAGGCCGGATTGCACGTCATGGTGGAAAAACCGTTGTCGGTTTCCAAGGCCGATTGCGAGCGCCTCATCGCCGCGCACAAGGGCGGGAAACAGGTCTTCGGAGCCATGTTCCAGCTGCGGACGGATCCGTTATACAAACAACTCAAAAGCCTCATCGCTGAAGGCGAGTTGGGGGAAATCCGCCGCATTCTGTGGGATTGCACGGACTGGTTCCGCACCCACACCTATTATGCCAGCGGCGGTTGGCGGGCCAGTTGGAAAGGCGAGGGCGGCGGCGTGCTGCTGAACCAGTGCCCCCACAATCTCGATCTCTATCAATGGCTCTTCGGCGTGCCCGACCAGGTCACCGGCTTCGCGCAGTTCGGCCGCTATCATGACATCGAGGTCGAGGACGATGTCACCGCCTATTTCCGTTATAACAACGGCACCCACGCCAGTTTCATCACCAGCACCGGCGAGGCTCCCGGCAAAAACCTGCTGCAGATCACCGGCGAAAACGGCCTGCTCACCGTCAACGGCCGCACCCTGACATTCCAGCGCAACCGCCAGCCGATGTCCCAGTTCAGTTATGAATCCGGAGGCGGTTTCTCCAAGCCCGAAAACTGGACCATCGAGGTGCCGGTCCCGGAAGGCTCCTCCAGCCATGTGGAGGTGCTGCAGAATTTCACCGACGCCATTCTGCACGGCACCCCGCTCATCGCCCCCGCCGCGGAAGGCATCAATTCCATTGAATTGGCGAATTCCATTTTGCTCTCCACTTGGAAAAACCGCACCGTGTCCCTGCCCATGGACAGCGTGGAATATCAAACGGAGCTGGACCACCGCATTGCCACCAGCACGCACGTGAAAAAACCGCACACGCCGAAAAAACCGGTGACGGACGATTTCGCGAAGAGTTTCAAATAAGGCGGCCACCCCGGCTTACGGGGAGAAAGTCCGCAAAGATGGCGGCAGGGCAGGGCGCCCGGCGCTCCAGGTGGCTAAACACTCTTGCCACCACTCACGCCGCGTGCCAGTAACGGGTCGTTTTCCCATTTTTCCCCCATTCCATGCCCAAGGACACCTCCATCCGCAAAATCCTCGTCATCGGCTCCGGCCCCATCGTCATCGGGCAGGGCTGTGAATTCGACTACTCAGGCGTCCAAGCCTGCAAGGCGCTCAAAGAGGAAGGATACACCGTCGTTCTCATCAACTCGAATCCGGCGACGATCATGACGGACCCGGAATTCGCGGCCCGCACTTATATTGAGCCGCTCACCCCGGAGGTGGTGGAAAAAATCATCGAGCGCGAAAAACCGGACGCGCTTTTGCCCACGCTCGGCGGGCAGACTGCTCTGAATCTTTCCATGACGCTGCACCACACCGGCGTGCTGGCGAAGCATAACGTGCGGATGATCGGGGCCAAACCCGAAGCCATCGAGAAGGGCGAAAACCGCATGGCCTTCAAGGAAGCGATGATCAAAATCGGCCTCGACATGCCGAAGAGCGGCATCGCCCACACCATGGAGGAAGCGCGCCGCGTGGCCGATGACATCGGCACGTTCCCGCTCATCATCCGCCCCGGATTCACCCTCGGCGGCACCGGCGGCGGCATTGCGTATAACCGTGAGGAATTCGAAACCATCTGCGCCCGCGGGATCGATCTTTCACCTGTTAGTGAAGTCCTCATCGACGAAAGCCTGCTCGGCTGGAAGGAATATGAAATGGAGGTCATGCGCGACCATGCCGACAACTGCGTGGTCATTTGCTCCATCGAAAACCTCGACCCCATGGGCGTCCACACCGGCGACTCCATCACCGTCGCTCCGATCCAGACGCTAACAGACCGTGAATACCAGATCATGCGCGACGCCAGCTTCGCCGTGATCCGCGAGATCGGCGTAGAAACCGGCGGCTCCAATATCCAATTCGCCACGCATCCCGACACCGGCCGCATGATCGTGATCGAGATGAATCCGCGCGTCAGCCGCTCCTCCGCGCTCGCCTCCAAGGCCACCGGATTCCCCATCGCCAAGATCGCCGCCAAACTCGCCGTGGGTTACACCCTGGATGAAGTCAAAAACGACATCACCCGCGAAACCCCGGCCAGCTTCGAGCCCACCATCGACTACGTCGTCACCAAAATCCCGCGCTTCACCTTCGAAAAATTCCCCACCGCCGACGCCACGCTAACGACTCAAATGAAGTCCGTCGGCGAAGCCATGGCCATCGGGCGGACCTTCAAGGAATCGCTGCAAAAAGCGTTAAGAAGTTTGGAAACCGGACGCGCCGGACTGGGCGCAGATGGCAAAGATCCGGTGAATCCGCCGAAGGAAGAAATTGTCAGGAAGCTGAGCATTCCGAACGCGGAACGCATCTTCTGGCTCGGCGTCGCCTTCCGCGAAGGCTACAGCGTGGAAGAGGTCTTTGACCTGACGAAGATCGACCGGTGGTTCCTGCGGCAGATTGAGGAAATCGTAATCACAGAGCAAACCGTGGTTCAAGCCACCACAGTGGAGCAAACATCCAAAGTGGAGCAGGCATCCAAAGTGGCGCAGGCATCCCTGCCTGCGCGGCCAGCGGGCTTCCAGCCCGTTGACCTCCAGCCCGCAACATCCCAAAAAATCCAAGCCCCCTTCCGCCCCTGCAACCCCCACGACGACACCCTCCCTCTTGAGATTTCCCATCGCCGCCTCCCCCACTGGGAAGTCCCCGGCGCCACCTACGCCATCACCTTCCGGCTTGCCGACGCCGTCCCGGCCCCCGTGATCGCCCAATGGAAACAGGAATTGGAAACATGGCTTCAGGCCCACCCCAAGCCATGGAATCCCACCACAGCTTATGAATACAGCAAACTGATTGACGCCCGTGAAAAGTGGCTGGACGCAGGTCATGGTGATTGTGTTCTGAAAAATCCCGCCATTGCGGAAATCGTCTCCGGAGCCCTGCTGCATTTTCATGGGAATCGTTATGTGTTGGATACTTTCGTGGTGATGCCCAATCATGTGCATGTGATCTTCCAGCCCCTCCCCGGGCACTCGCTGGCGGATATTCTGCATTCATGGAAATCGTTCACGGCCAACGCCATAAATAAAAAACTGGGGCGCAGCGGCCAGCTTTGGATGGAGGAGAGTTATGATCGGATCATACGGGATGGGGATGAGATGACGCTGACGCGGAGTTATTTGGAGCACAATCCGGAACAGGCGGGGTTGAAGGAAGGTGGGTTTTTGTTGTGGACGGGTCGGTGTGTGGTGAATGCGGGTTTGGTGAACGCGGGTTTGGTGGATGCGGGTTTGGTGGATGCGGGTTTGGTGGGTGATGGGGGCAGCGGGCTGGAAGCCCGCCGGCCGCGCAGGCTGGAAGCCTGCGCCACTGACCTGCGTCGGTGGAAGCGGATGGGTTTTTCGGATCGGCAACTGGCCCATCTTTCCGGCGTGAAGGAGGATGACATCCGGGCGTTGCGGAAGAAACATGGGGTCATCCCCACCTACCGCCTCGTGGACACCTGCGCGGCGGAATTCGAGGCCTACACGCCATATTATTATTCCACCTACGGCGAGGAAAATGAAACCCGTCCTTCCTCGAAGCGCAAAGTCATGATCCTCGGCGGTGGTCCCAACCGGATCGGGCAGGGCATTGAGTTCGACTACTGCTGCGTCCATGCCGCCTTCGCGTTGAAGGAAATGGGCTTCGAGACCATCATGGTGAACTCAAATCCCGAGACCGTTTCCACCGACTACGACACCAGCGACCGCCTCTACTTCGA
This sequence comes from Verrucomicrobiales bacterium, assembly GCA_028293305.1. Lineage (GTDB taxonomy): Bacteria > Verrucomicrobiota > Verrucomicrobiia > Verrucomicrobiales > V1-33 > CAIZWU01. Next base: position 3,832 of record JAQGPD010000607.1, read on the forward strand.
GCCGCTCACGTTCGAGGACGTGATGAACATTTACGAAAACGAGCAGTGCTGGGGCGTCATCGTGCAGCTCGGCGGGCAGACGCCGCTGAACCTTGCGGCCAAGCTGGAGGAAGCCGGCTGCCACATCATCGGCACCTCGCCGAAAAACATCGAGCTGGCCGAAGACCGGAAGTTCTTCGCCAAACTGCTTGATGATCTGAAGCTTAACCAAGCTCCCAGCGGCACCGCTGTGAATGAGGACGAAGCCGTCACTATCGCCCAGCGGATTTCCTATCCGGTGCTCGTCCGTCCCAGCTTCGTGCTCGGCGGCCGCGCCATGCAGATCGTTTACAGCGATGACGAACTCCGCCACTACATGCGCAACGCCGTGCAGGCCTCGCCCGAGCGCCCGGTGCTGGTGGACCGCTTCCTCGAGGACGCCGCCGAGGTGGACGTCGATGTCATTTCCGACGGCGAGACCACGGTGGTCGGCGCCATCATGGAACACATCGAGCAAGCCGGCGTGCACAGCGGCGACAGCGCCTGTGTCATCCCCGCCTTCGGCCTCAGCGAGCCGATCAAAGCCGAAATCATGCGCGCCGCCAAAGAGCTGGCCAAAGCCCTCAACGTCATCGGCCTGATGAACATCCAGTTCGCGGTGAAAGACGAGATTCTTTACGTCATCGAAGTGAACCCGCGCGCCAGCCGCACCGTGCCCTTTGTCAGCAAATCCATCGGCCGCCCGCTCGCGAAATACGCCGCCAAAATCATGGCCAGCGATGGCTTGAAACGGCAGGGCCTGACGGACATTGAAGCTGTTTCCCTGAAGTCCCTCGGCTTCACCACCGAGATCATCCCCACGCATTTCAATGTCAAAGAGGCCGTCTTCCCGTTCTCGAAATTCCCCGGCACCGACATCGCGCTCGGCCCGGAAATGAAGAGCACGGGCGAAGTCATGGGCATCGATGCGGACCACGCCATGGCCTTCGCCAAGAGCCAGATGGCCGCTGGCAACAGCCTGCCGCTTAAGGGCAAACTCTTCATCAGCGTCAGCGACCGCCTCAAGCCACGCATCGGTGCCATCGCCAAGGAATACCACGACCTCGGTTTCGTGATCGTCGCGACCGACGGCACCCGCAAAGCCATCGAAGAAGCCAACGTCCCCTGCGAGAAAGTCCACAAGATCGCCGAAGGCCGCCGCCCCAACATCCTGGACATGATGAAAAACGGCGAGATCGCCATGCTCATCAACACCCCCAGCGAGAAGGAAACCCGCAAAGACGAAGTCCTCATCCGCAGCACCAGCGTCAGCACCCGCACCCCGATCCAAACCACCCTCCGCGGCGCCCGAGCTGCCGCCCACGCCATCGGCTCCCTTCAGAAAAACAAACTCGAAGTCAAAACCCTGCAGGAGTTTCACGGCCTCTGAGCCCGGCCAATCGGAAAATGTCATGAACCTCTTCCTTCAGCGCCTAACGCTCCAGAACTACCGGAGCATAGGCAGCTGTAGCATCAGGCTGGCACCTCTGACATTTTTGGTGGGCCCCAATGCCAGTGGAAAGAGCAATTGCCTGGACGCGATCCGCTTCGTGGCGGATGCGCTGAGAACCTCACTGGACCATGCGATCCGGGAACGCGGTTCCATCAATGAAGTTAGGCGCCGGTCCGGAGGGCATCCTGTCAATTTCGCCATCAGGCTGGATTTCATGATGCCTGATAGCTCGACAGGGCATTATTCCTTCAAAATCGGAGCACAAAATTCCGGAGGATTTGAAATTGTAGCGGAGGAACTGAGCATAAAGCCAACAAATCGGGAGGCTCTCCATTACTACCGGGTGGAGCGCGGGAACGTCACTAAAACTTCGGAGGGAATTTTGCCCGCAGCTTACTCCGACCGGCTGTTTTTGGTAGCGGCCTCCGGCTTGCCTGCTTTCCGGCCCGTCTACGAAGCCTTGTGCCGGATGGATGTTTACAATTTGAATCCCAAGGAAGTGGCCAGTCTGCAAAGGCCGGACCCCGGAGATCGTTTGCTGCGGGATGGAAAAAATGCCGCCAGTGTTTTCCAAAATCTCAGCGAACCCGCGAGGGAAAAAGTGCGGGAATATTTGCCGCGCATCATTCCCGGAATAGCCGATGCCGAAACCAAAGGCCTGGGACCACAGGAAACACTGGAGTTCCGGCAAGTGATTCAAGGCCAGAAACATCCATGGAGATTTTTCGCAGCCAGCATGTCCGACGGAACCTTGCGTGCTTTCGGGATTTTATTGGCGTTGTTTCAGGGAGTGGGTCGCGCCTTGCATGCGCCGGTGATTGGGTTGGAGGAACCGGAAATGGCCCTGCATCCTGGAGCTTCCGGAGTGCTTATGGGGGCGTTGCGGGAAGCTTCGGAGACCACCCAAATTATTGTGACCAGTCACAGCCCCGAGCTTTTGGACGACCCGGACATTGATCCCGGCTCAATTTTTTCGGTGGTGAACGAGGAAGGGAATAGCTACATCGCGCCTGTGGATGAAGCGGGACGTGAGCTCATGAAAAAGCGGCTATTCACGGCCGGCGAACTGCTCCGGCAAAATCAACTGACTCCGGAACCCTCGACTTCGGGATCCCTGTTGGTTCAGAGTTTCTTTGACTTGAAATGACTCATGAATGGCTTTTTCATCGCAGCCATCGTGGAGGGTCACGGCGAAGTCTCAGCGCTGCCGATTCTGCTCCGGCGTATCCACGGAATGTCAGGGGGAGCTGATAGGGAGTTGGTGGTGAACCCTCCGATCCGGATAAAGGCCGGGAGTTTCTTGAACGATTCCGCTTACCGCGAGCGGTATTTGCAAATGGCGTCCGCCAAGGCACGCTACAGCGGGAGAAAGGGACTCATCTTGGTTATGCTTGACTGTGATGATGGCTGCCCGGCGACCTGCGGACCTGATTTGAGAAAACACGTTGCCGGTCATTGCGGAAACCTGGACGTGATAGTGTTATTCGCGTGCCGTGAGTTTGAAACCTGGTTTATTGCCTCGGCCCCATCATTGGCGGGAACACGTGGATTTCCGGAAAATGTGGAAGTGCCTCCGGATCCCGAAAAGTGGCGGGACGCCAAGGGCTGGCTGGGAAGCCACCTGAACCGCCGCTATAACGAACCCAGTGATCAGCCTGCCTTCACGAGCGTATTTGATTTTAATCTGGCCATGAGCAATGACTCATTTGCGAGGACGTGCAAAAAGCTGAAGGCATTTTTTGCCAGTCTCCAGGCTGAAAAGTGATCCATGCTGTGTTTGGCGTGCGGCCCGGCAGGGTTGTTGTCGGCAAAGTTGAACACAAAAAGCCGGACCTTTTTGGGGTCCGGCTTTTTTTGAATTTGAGAGACACACGGGCCGGGAGGCCCGTGCTCCTTTCTTGGATGGTCAGGCTTCGTCTTCGACGACGTCGGGCCATTCGGTGTGGAAGGGTTTGCCTTCGGGTTTGTCGAGGCGCTCGTAGGTGTGGGCGCCGAAGAAGTCGCGCTGGGCCTGGAGGAGGTTGGCGGGGAGACGGGCGGCGCGGTAGCTGTCGTAGTAGCCGAGGGAGGCGCTGAAGGCGGGGACGGGGATGCCGTTGGTGACGGCGATGGCGACGACTTCACGCCAGGATTGCTGGAATTTGTTCAGGAGGTCCTTGAAGAAAGGATCCAGCATGAGGTTGGTCAGGGCGGGGTTGCCGCGGTAGGCGTCGGTGATGCGGTTGAGGAAGCGGGCGCGGATGATGCAGCCCCCGCGCCAGATGGCGGCGATTTTGCCGAGGTCCAGCTTCCAGTCTTTTTTCTCGCCCATGGTTTTGATGAGGTCGAGTCCCTGGGCGTAGGAGATGATTTTGGAGGCGAAGAGGGCGTCGTGAACTTTGTCCACGAGGGCCTTTTTCTCGAGGCTGATGTTGGCGGTGGGGCCGTGGAGTTCCGTGCTGGCGGCGAGGCGTTGTTTGCGCTGGCTGCTGAGGATGCGGGCTTCGACGGCGGCGTTGATGGTGGAGATGACGACGGCGTTTTCGACGGCGTTCTGGAGGGTCCACTGGCCGGTGCCTTTTTGGCCGGCTTTGTCGACGATGAGTTCGACGATGGGGGTGCCGGTTTCCTCGTCTTTTTGTTCGAAGATCTTGGAGGTGATCTGGATGAGGTAGGACTCGAGGTCGCCTTCGTTCCATTGGGTGAAGACGGCGGCCATTTCGTCGGAGGTGAAGCCGGCGGCCTTGAAGATGTTATAGGCCTCGCAGATGAGCTGCATGTCGCCGTATTCGATGCCGTTGTGGACCATTTTCACATAGTGGCCGGCGCCGCCGGGACCGATGTGGGTGACGCAGGGCTCGCCGTTCACTTTGGCGGAGATGCTTTCGAAGATGGGTTTCATGACCTCCCAGGTGCTGGCGGGGCCGCCGGGCATGATGGAGGGGCCTTTGAGCGCGCCTTCCTCACCGCCGGAGACGCCGGCTCCGATGAAGCGGAGGCCGAGTTCGCCGAGATCCGCGTCGCGGCGTTCGGTGTCGGTGTAGAGGGAGTTTCCGCCGTCGATGATAATGTCGCCTTTGTTCAGCAGCGGGACGAGGGACTCGATCACGGCGTCGACGGGACCGCCGGCTTTGACCATGATCTGGATTTTGCGCGGGGTGGCGAGGGATTCGACGAATTCCTCGAGGGTTTTGCAGCCGACGAGTTTTTTCTCCGGGTTGTCGGCGATGAATTGGTCGGTGACTGCGGTGGTGCGGTTATAGACGCTGACCTGGAAGCCGCGGCTTTCCACGTTGAGGACGAGGTTTTGGCCCATGACGGCGAGGCCGATTAATCCGAAGTCGCTTTTGCTCATATTTGATCAGGTTTTACTCTTATTTTTGGAAACGGAAGGGAGAATAGGGGGAAGCGCAAAGTGTCCCGCTGCCCCGGGATGGCAATGGAAAATGATTGGGTTTTGCGGGGTGCCTCCCGGGGCTGTTATTTTGCGGGTGCCTGCTTGCGTTCCGACGGGGCGGGGTTCATGGCTCTGGTCGGACCAGCCGCCTCTTTTAAAACCTCCAGATGAATCTACCCAATCAATTGACCGTTTCCCGCCTGGCGCTGACGGTTATTTTTGTAGCCGTCACGGCTGTTCCCTGGGACTATGCGTTCACGGTCGGGCTGGGGCTGTTTGCCATCGCCTCCATCACGGATTGGCTGGACGGGAAAATCGCGCGCGAGCGGAATCTCGTCACGGCTTTCGGGCAATTGATGGATCCGCTGGCGGACAAGGTGCTCATGGCGGCGGCCTTTGTCACGCTGATGGGCCAGGAACTCGTTCCTCATCATAAGCTTATGCCTGGTTGGCTGGTCATCGCGATCCTGGCTCGGGAGTTCCTTGTCACCGGATTGCGGCTCGTCGCCGGGGCCCGGGGAGCGGTGTTGGCGGCGGATAAATTGGGTAAACAAAAGACGCTTTGGCAAATCATCACCGCTTGTTATCTTCTGGTTTATCTGGCCACCCGCGAGGCGCCGCTCGCTTTTGCCAGACCTCTTTTTGACCTGCCTTCGCTGGGGTTCCGGTTTTTGCACCCCATCCTGCTGGCTTTGACTTTGGCCACGACGTTGTATTCCGGGCTTGCCTATTTCTGGAAAAACCGGCGGATTGTTTTGGATCAGATTTGAGCGCGCCTCCTTTTTTTTCCGCCTATCCGCATTTCGCACATCCGCATTTCGCCCATCCGCCCATCCGGCTATCCGCTGATCCTCATTTCCGGCCCATCCGCCCTTTCCGCACCGCGCGATTTTTCCAAAGCCCACCCCAATTTTAAAATAACCGACTTTTTCAGCGGCACCCCGCCTCCCGCGCTTTACGTCTTTCCCATTCCATGCCACAACTCCCCTGTATGAACGCAGAACCATCCCGTGCCACCCCCCCATTTTCTGTCCGGCGTGCCCTGACCCTCGCCGCTGGCACCCTCCTTTTCGCCACTGCCTGCGACACCACCACCCCCAACGGTCCTGACGGCAACGTCTTCGCCCCCGGCAAGCCCCGCTACGGCTACGGCAGCCCGGAACAACAGGCCGCCACCCAGCGGGCCTCCGCGGAACGCGCCGCCGCCGCCGCCAACAGCACCAGGACTCTCGACTCCAAGCGCCTCCGCGAAATCAAACGCGACCCCAACGACACCACCGTGGATGTCACCCCCCCTGAATCCAAGCCTGACAAAAAGGCCGCCACCAGCTCTGACGTGACCGGTTCCGCCACCACGGATTCCACCACCACGACCACGGAAACGACCACCACCCCTTCCGACGCCGGCAGCACCACCGGAGCCACCGGTTCCACGACCACCACCGAGTCCACCCCGACTGAGAGCAAACCCGCCGTCACCCGCGAGGACCTTCCTTTCGGTCAACCGGTCGTCGGGAAAAAAGGCTACGTTTACAGCCCCTATGCTCCTGACAAAGGCCAGGTCGACGTCGATGGCATCCCTGCCGGCACCAAGGTGAAATGCCCTTACACCGGCAAGGTTTTCCGCGTTCCCTGAGCCCCGGCGCCACCGGAAAATCCGCCGGGAACTGTGAAATCCGGCATCCACCGGACCCCGATCCCCTTCACCGGCGCAGGCCCCACCGGCCTGCGCCGCTTTCATTTTCCGATCCCGGACTATCCAAAAGGTATTCCCCCCCTGCCAACTCCCCGGACGGCACCCCTCGCCCAAACGCCCCTCCGCCCGACCGGCACCTCCCGCCAACAGGCCACTGCACGGCCCACCGGCAAAATCCTATCCGTTTTCCCAACAACGCATTATCCATGACTTTTCCGCAAGGCTCCACCCTGGCCGTCTTCGGCCCCGGCCTGCTCGGCGGCTCCCTCCTTTTGGACGCCCCCGTCCTCGGCCTCCGCAGCCTCCGCGTCTGGGCCCGCCGGGAGGAAACCCTGACCCAAATCCGCGAACGCTCCCTCGCCGACCTCGCCTCCACCGACGCGCGCGAAGTCGCTGAAGGAGCTGATTTTATCGTCCTTTGCGTCCCCGTCGGCGGCATGGAATCGCTTGCCCGCCAAATCATCCAGGCCCCCCTCCCGCCCGACGTGGTGATCACCGATGTCGGCAGCGTCAAAGCCGCCGTCCTCGCCGGGGCAGGGAAGGTTTGTCAGGAAGCCGGCATCCCCTTCATCGGCAGCCACCCCATGGCCGGTGCGGAAACCTCCGGACTGGACGCCGCCCGCCCCGGCCTCTATCAAAACGCTCCCTGCATCCTCACGCCCGCCCCGGACTCCTCCTCCGCCGCTTTGGAAAAAGTGACCGCATTTTGGCAAGCCCTGGGCTGCCGCACCTCCACCATGGACGCCCACGCGCACGACGCCCTCGTCGCCCGCATCAGTCACGTCCCCCACC